>CAYUMA010000247.1:0-14990 GCA_964445675.1 uncultured Pseudomonadales bacterium
CCGTGTGTCATCGTCAACCTCCTCGTCGAATCTTGCGTGTAGACACGCCATAGAACACCGACCCACGAATAGTGCCATGAACGTGGCGACAACACCGTCCAGCGTCGCGCGCGCGTCCGCCATCTGCTCATTTCGTCAGCCACGCGATCAACGCGAATACGATCAGCGCGATAATGCCGAGCGGAAACGTCCCCATGGTCAGAAGGCCGATCATGCTTACTTCATACAAGAACGCCCCGATGTCGGTGCCGAATACGACGCACGGGTGTATGTCTCCCTCATCGAGATCACATCCGCCAAGCGCCGCGACCAGAGACGCCGCAAACGAGGGAATCAACGGCCCGAACATCACGAACAGGATGACGCGGTAGCCGATCGACTTGGTGCGGGGTGTCATTGCCACAACTCCGTTGCATGATCGAACGCATCGTACTGCGGTTGCTCCGGTTCCTGTTTGCGCAGTGGGATCACACGGTGGATCCAGCGCAACGATCCCGAATGTATTGGGCTACGACGCTGCCGCCATCGCCCAACTACACCGCGAAGGGGCGATTTAGTTCCAATCGGGGGTTGTCGCAATCGCAGCGAGGTGGGCTAGCGACCGCTGCGTGGACCCGACAGTCCCATCTTCCGCGGAAGATTTGACAACCCGGTACTGAGGTCGTGGCGCAGACGACCAAGGCGATCGCCTTTAGACACCTGTCAGCGTGGCCTTGCCGAGAGCCGCCTTGGGACCGCCGCGCCGCGCATATAATTCCGCAAGAATTTCGGCGTGGCGTTCGCGCGTCAATCGATAGCGGGTATAGCACCACACTGAAATGAAGCCGCAGCCCGCGACATACGGACCGTAGAGCATGCCCAACTCGATGATTGCATCGGCCGGGACGTCGGCTGCGGTTTTGACCTGCGGGCCTCTCGGCCACGAGATCAGATCCAGCGCGAAGCCGGCGATGATGTTGCCCATGCCGGATGCGGCCTTTGCGGCAAACGAGCTCGACGCGAAAAAGATACCTTCCTGACGCTTGCCGGTGTTGAGTTCATGTTCATCGACTGTATCGGCCACCATCGAACCGAACGCGACATTCGCCTGCACGGTCGACGCGCCTTGAATCACGCGGATGACGATCAACAGGGGCACCAACAGTGCATCGCCGTTCTCGGGGAACCAACCGAGGAAGCGCGCGACGATCGGGATGATCTGCCAGCCGGCCCACGAGGCGGTGCCGAACATCACGCCGGCGCGTTTGCCGAATCGACCGAGAAACTTTGGCGCAAACAGCGCGCCCAACAAGATCCCGATGGGGTACGCCGGGGCGAGCGCGACGATCTCGTTGTGGCTGAACTCCCAGAAGTACGTGTAGATGTAGATGTTGAGCGCACCGTCGACGCCGACCATGACGTAGACGATCAACACGCCGCCGAACAGCCACCGAAACGAACCACAGCGCATCGCGGCGGTGATGTCCGTCAACGTCCGGCGCAGGATACCCATGACGCTGATTGGCGCTTGCGGCGGCGCCTTCGGCAAGAACGGAATGACCGCGCGGGTGCCGTAGGCGGACCAGAAGATCGTGATCACCATCAGCACCGCGAGTGTCAACGCGAACGGTGCATACGCCGCCTCGCTCAACTGGCCGTTGCGAAACTCCGCGGTCGGCACGAAGAAGATCCAGAAGCCGATGACGGTGGCGCCCAACCCACCGAGCGTTGCGAAGAATTGCCGGAACCCAACGACCGACGACCGCTCCGCAAAGTCGTCGGTCATCTCGGCGCCGAGCGCGAGGTGCGGCACGTGGTACAACGTCATCGCGGTGCGCGACAGATTGCTGAACGCAACGAGCCAGATGAACAAGCCGAGTTCGCTCGTCACCATTGGGTGGAACAGGAAATAGAACGTGACCGCCAACGGCACAATCGAGGCGTACATGAACGGATGGCGGCGCCCGTAGCGGGACTGCCAATGATCCGAGATTGAGCCTGCGAGCGGATCGGTGAAGGCATCCACGATCAGCGCGGTGCCGACGGCGATGCCCGCAAGCGTGCCCGGCAGGCCGAGCACCTGGTTGTAGTAAAAGAGCAGGAACGTGCCGAATGCGCCGTTCTTCAAGCCCTCGGCGGCTTGTCCCACGCCGAAGGCGAGTTTGAGGTTGAAGGACAACGGGCCGGGCATTGCCATGAGTTACTCCCGCAATGGGTTCAAGATGTGTGCGCCTCGCGCAGCCGTCGTCGGATAGTGCCATGAACGTGGCGCAGGCCACATCGCCCACGATCACCGAAGTGGCGTCGTATGAGGTTGCGGTGTCGTGAACTCGCGTAGCTATCCACGGCGTTGCGTCGAGAATCGTGAGGCGCGTAGGCTCGATGCCATGCGATCGGAAATACTCACACAACGCCCTGACATCGTGATTCGCCGGCTCATGCTCGAACCCGGTGACGCGATGCCGTGGCATACCGATGCATGCCATCGCTTCTCCGTGGTCGTGCGCGGCGATCGCCTCACGATCGAATTTCGCGATAGCGGAGAGCGCGTCGAGGTTGCCGTGCATCCGGGCATGACGGGCTGGGACGCGCCCGACGCGCGCGTGCACCGCGGCGTGAACAGCGGCGCGAGCACCTACGAAGAAGTGGTCACGTTCTTCCTCGATACACAAGAACTCGAACCGCAACCGGAGCACCGTTGATGCCGAGTTGGACGAACTGGTCGGGGCGCCAACGGTCGAAGCCGGCCGCGCTGCATTTCATCCGCAGCGAAGCCGATGCGGTGGCGATTGTGCTTGACGCGGTCGCGCAGCAGCGCTCGGTGCGCGTCGCCGGTGCCGGACACAGCCACGCACCGCTCGTACTCAGCGACGGCGTCATCATCGATGCGTCGGGCCTCGCGGGTGTCGTCAGCGTCGACGTGGCGTCGAAGCGTGCGTGGGTGTGGGCGGGCACGCGCATCTACGCGCTCGGCCGTGCGTTGCACGATCAAGGGCTCGCGCTTGCGAACCAGGGCGACATCGATCGCCAGGCGATCGCCGGTGCGGTTGCGACCGGCACGCACGGTACGGGACGCGCGTTGCAGAACCTCTCTGCGTCGGTCACCGGCATACGTCTGGTGAACGCGTCCGGCGCTATCGTCGAGTGCAACGCGCAGCAGCACGCCGAGCTGTTCCGCGCCGCGCGGTTGAATCTCGGTGCATTCGGCATCGTCACCCAACTACAACTGCAGTTGCGAGAGGCGTATCGACTCGAGGAACGCGGCTGGTCGGAGCCGTTCGACGCGTTGCTGCCGCAGCTCGACGCGCTGATCGCGCAGTCGCGTCATTTCGAGTTTTTCTGGTATCCGCATAACGACATCGCTGTCGCGAAGTCGACCAACGACACCAGTGAGGCGCCGGTGTATCCGCTGGCCGCGGAAGGATCGCGCCGCGCGTGGAGCTATGAGGTGCTGTCGAATCACCGTCCGCTGCTGCACACCGAAATGGAATACAGCGTTCCCGCCGCGGACGGCCCGGCGTGCCTGCGCGCGATCCGCGAGCTGATCCGGCGGGATTTCCGCGGACTCAAGTGGCCGGTCGAATATCGCACGCTCGCAGCCGACGACGTTTGGTTGTCCACCGCCTACGAACGCCCGACCGTGACGATCTCGGTGCATCAGGACGTCAACGAGAACGACGAGCCGTACTTTCGCGCGTGTGAGGCAATCTTCAACAGGTTTTCCGGCCGGCCCCATTGGGGCAAGGTGAACTATCTCGACGGCGCAACACTCGCGGCGCGACATCCGCGCTGGATATCGTGGTGGCGCGCGCGCGACGCGATCGATCCGCATGAAACGTTTCTGAACGACTATCTGCGCGCCGTGCGTCCGCAACGAACGTAAGGAGGAACATGAGTCGTACTGCGATCGAGATTTGTACAGCGGACGGAGTGTGCCCGGCGTCGCTGTTCCGTCCCGACCGGAGCGCTGCCAACGCGTGGCCAGGCGTCATCTTCTATATGGACGGCCCCGGCATTCGTCCCGTGCTGTTCGAGATGGGCGAACGACTCACCGCCGCCGGCTATCTCGTGCTGTTGCCGGATCTGTTCTATCGCGCGGGACCGTATGCGCCGGTCGACGTGAAGACGTTGTTCAGCGATCCGGACAAGCGCGCCGCGCACGGAAAATTGTTCACGAGTACGAGCAACGCAAAAGCCGCGGCCGACACGCGCGCGTTCATCGCATGTCTCGATTCGCGCGCCGATCTGCTCGGCCGCAAGATCGGTGTGACCGGCTATTGCATGGGCGGCGGCATGGTGCTGACGGCCGCCGCAACGTATCCGGAGCGGATCGCGGCCGCCGCGAGCTTTCACGGTGGACGCCTCGCGACCGATGCGCCCGAGAGTCCGCACAGACTTGCGCCGTCGATCAAGGCGCGCGTGCTCGTCGCCGGTGCAGACAACGATCAGGGGTTCCCGCCGGAACAAGCGGACAAGTTACGCGCGGCGCTGACGCAGGCGCGCGTCGAGCATCGCGTCGAGATCTGGGAGGGCGCCGCGCACGGTTGGACGATCAAGGACGTCCCGATCTACAACGAGGCTGCCGCTGACCGCCATTGGAGCGAGCTGCTCGCGCTGTTCGACCAGACGCTGCGAGCCGCCACATGACGCTGAAAGTGATCGGCGCGGGTTATGGCCGCACGGGCACGCCGACGTTGAAGGTTGGACTGAACGGGGTCTGACCCCCGGGTCTGACCCCGTTCTCCGCTCATGTCGCCTTCAGCGCGGTCGCGAGCTCTTCCTGCGAGTGGATCGGCAGCGAACACGTCAAGCCTTTGCAGACATACGCGGTGCACTGCCGTTGTTTCTCGGCGGAGACTAGCCGCGGCAGGTAGCTCGGCATCAAGCCCGAGTCCTCGTACGGAATCCCGAAGGCGTGGCGCCAGGGCCGATAGCCCGATCGGACCGGCCGCAACCACGTCTCGAGTTCGACCCGCGGCCCGCGCACGATCACGAGCTCCGGCGGTGACACTTCGTCCTCGAGTGCCGCCAGCAGCGTTGCGTGTCCGGCGGGATATTGCTCCATCGCGCCGCGCGCCCAGCGCAACGTGCCGCTCGCGGCGTCGAGATAACGCGTCTCGCCGAGCAGGTGGCCGAGCAGATTCAACGTGCGCGCGAGCACGCCGTTGCCGGACGGAGTCGCATCGTCGATCGACGGCTTCGGTCGATGGATCAGCCGTTCGTGAGCGTGCGCGGTGAAGAAAAAGCCGCCGCTATCCGCGTCGTGAAAACGCGCGAGCAACGTATCGGCGAGGGATTTCGCGAACCGGATATCGGCTTCGCGCCAACGCACGTGCAGCAGCGCGAGCAAGCCGTCGAGCAGATTCGCGTAGTCGTCGAGGTACGCCCGATGGCGCGCGCGGCCATCGCGCCACGTTGCATACAACACGCCGTCGACGACCATACGTTTGCCGATGAAATCGACCGCCCGCGTCGCCGACTCGACCCACTTCGGCTCATCGAGTACGAGTCCCGCGCGCGCCATGCCGCGGATCGCAATGCCGTTCCACGCGGTCAGTATTTTGTCGTCTTTGCCGGGCGCTATCCGTTTGCTGCGCGCGCTGAACAGTTTCGCGCGCGCGGCTGCGAGCAGCGCATCGGCGTCGTCGCGGGGGATCGTGAAACGATCGACGACCGCGCGCCATGCATCGGTCCGATACAGGTTCCACTTGCCTTCGAAGTTCGCCGGTTTGTCGAGCCCGTACAACGTCTCGACGATGAGATATTCGTCTTCCGACAACAGCCGTTTGACCTCGTCGCGGCGCCAGACGTAGAACTTGCCTTCCTCGCCTTCCGAATCGGCGTCGAGCGAACTGAAATAGCCGCCGTCGTGCAGCTGCATCTCGCGCATCAACCACGCGGCGGTCTCGCGCACCGCGGCTTCGAACAACGGATCGGGGCCGATCGAGAGCGCATCGGCATACACGCCGAGCAGCGCGCCGTTGTCGTACAGCATCTTTTCGAAATGCGGGATCATCCAGCGCGCGTCGGTGGAGTACCTGCAGAAACCACCGCCGATGTGGTCGTAGATGCCGCCGCGCGCGATATGCGTCAGCGTGATCATCGCCATCTCGAGCGTTTCGCGGTCCTTCGGCGCAGTGCGACTGGTGAATGCCCAATGGCGCAGCAGGCGTTCGATCGTCGTCGCCATCGGAAACTTCGGCGCGCCGCCGAAGCCGCCTTCGCGCGCGTCGTACTGACTCGCGAGCTGATCGCGCGCGACGCGCAGCAACACGTCGTCCTTCAGATTGCCGGGCGCCGTTTGTGGATTGAGCGCAGTGAGCACGTTTGCGAGCTTCGTGCCCTGCGCCGCGAGTTCCGCGCGTTGATCGCGAAACACGTGTGCCAGGCGCAGCAGCAGGTCGACGAATCCGGGCAGCTGATAACGCGGTGTTTTCGGAAAGTACGTGCCGCTGAAAAATGGAATCAGCGTGTTCGGATCGAGGAACATCGTCAGCGGCCAGCCGCCGCTTTGCTGCGTCAACAACTGATGCGCGGTCTGATATACGCGGTCGAGGTCCGGCCGCTCTTCGCGATCCACTTTGATGTTGATGAAATGTTGATTCATCGTCGCGGCGGTGACGGCGTCTTCGAATGACTCGTGCGCCATCACGTGACACCAGTGGCACGCCGAATACCCGATCGACAACAGGATCGGCTTGCCCTCGTCGCGCGCCTTAGTGAGCGCGTCGGTGCACCACGGGTACCACTCCACCGGATTGTCTGCGTGCTGCAGCAGGTACGGGCTCGTCTCATCGGCCAACCGGTTCTTGCCGGAAGCCATCGTTGGCGTGTCCTGGGTCGGGGTTGACCGGCATGATAGCGGATTCGCGTTTGGGCGTTTTGATCAGAGCGGATCGCGGGTCTTCAGTTGCGCAAACCCCTGGAAGTCGCGGTCCTTGGTCAGCAGTTCTTCGACGCCGTACAACGTCGGCGCCGTATCGACCGCCATCATCGCGGCGGCGTTTTGCCGTACATCGTGTCGCGCAGATCCTGCCACGACAGCGCTTCGAGTGGATCGTCATGCGTAGGATCGCCGACGCTGCAATCGGGGAGCTTGTAGGAACCTTTGCGATCGGCTTGTTCGAGTGCAAGGCGCAACCCCTCCTCGACCACGGCGCGCAGCGGGCGACCGGACCTCTTTGCGAGCTTCCTCGCGCGGATTAGCAGTTCGTCACGGATGTCGAGCGTGGTCTTCATGATTCGGCTACGCGCTTAGGCGGCCCATGCTACCCGTAAGTCGGTATCGCAAACGGCTCCGAGATTGTGCGCCACGGATAGGATCCTCGACGCGTTCATTCGTTGACTCTGCAAGGAGGACCGACGATGAATGCTTCCAGGTTGTTATCCACCATCCCCTCTTACCGGTCGCCGACGTCCCGATGGCCGTGGCTTTGCCGTTAAACCGCCCCCCAATAACGTCGTTGGGTATTGAATTCGACGGCCGATTCTGGGATACTGTTTATCCATCCAGTATCGAATCAAGAGCCATGTGCACCCAATCTCTGTGTGCCGAAATCGTCTCCCTTTGCGCCGATATCCACCGCGCCGAATACCGCCTCCTCTCGCTGATCGAAAAACTGGACGCCGCGAAATCCTGGCGCCACGAAGCCATGCCGAGCTGTGCGCATTGGTTGAACGCGCACTGCGGACTCGATCTCGTCACCGCACGCGAGAAGGTGAGGATCGCGCACGCGCTCCCGCGCGTGCCGCTGATCCGCGAGTGCTTCCGCAGCGGTGAACTGAGCTATTCGAAGGTGCGCGCGATCACCCGAGTCGCGGGATCGGACAACGAAGCGGAACTCGTGCAGATGGCGCGCATGAACACCGCGGCCCATGTCGCGCGCAATGTCGCGGCGATGCGGCAGGCGGAACGCTTGAGCGAATCGAAGGCGGCGTTCGATGCGTATCGACACCGTACGTTCACATGTCACGGCGACGAAGACGGCACGCTGGTATTCGAAGGCCGGTTGCCTGCCGACCAGGGCGCGCTGTTGGTTCAGGCACTCGACCGAGCAATGGAATGGCTCGACCGCAGTTTTGCAGAGACGGCGCAAACCGTCCGGCGCGCTGACGCACTGGCGATCCTTGCCGAACGATTTCTATCCGAACCGCCGCACGCCGACGAAGGTCTCAACACGGCGGATCGTTTTCAGATCACGGTGCACGCTCCCGCGGAAGCGTTGGTCGAACTCGCCGGTGTGGACGCCGACGATCCGCCGCAGATCGAAGACGGTCCGGTGCTCGCGACGGAAACGTTGCGCCGAATCGCGTGCGATAGCGCGATTGTGCGCATTCTCGAGACTGGCGCCGGCGAACCGCTCGATGTCGGTCGCAAAACGCGGGTCATTCCGCCGGCGCTGCGCCGCGCGCTGAAGCGGCGGGACCGTGGGTGTCGATTTCCGAACTGTACGAACACGCGCTTCGTCGACGGCCACCACATTCTGCACTGGGCGGATGGCGGCGCCACGCGCCTCGATAACCTCGTGCTGCTGTGTCGACATCACCATCGGTTGCTACACGAGGGAATGTACTACGTCGTGAAAGACGGCGCGCAGTTCATCTTTTGTCGCGGTGATGGCGAAGAGGTCCGCGCGGGTCGTGATACGCCGCTTGCCGCATTGGTGGAACGGGCGAGAACTCGGTTGGTCATTGCGCCGGCGCTCATCGCCTGATGTCGTCGTCCCGGTGTCAGCGGACGTATGATCGGCATCGATGCTGAAGCTATGCGGTCTGACCAAGTCGCGCGCACTGCGGTGCATCTGGATGCTGTACGAACTCGACGTACCGTTCGAGCTCGTACGCATCTCTCCGGAATCGGCGGAATTCCCGGTGGACGTGAATCCCAACCGAAAGATACCGGCGCTCGTCGACGGCGCAACGGTCATGTGGGAGTCGATCGCGATCAATCTCTACCTCGCGCAGACGCACACGAGCGAACTGTCGCCGCGCGGCCGGCGTGCGCGCGTGCGCTGCAAGGAGCTGTCGATCCCGATAACGCATAGGGCGAGCGTGCCTCTAGTGAAGACCCTTCCGCGGAGCACGTCGATGTCGACAGCGATATCGGCGCCCGATAGTGTCCGATGCTTGTGTTCGCGGCATGTGCGTCGATGTCCGAGATCTTTCTTTCCTACGAACGTTTGAGCGCCAGTCAGGCGCAGACCGTTGCGAGAGCGCTGCGCGCGTTGGGCTATGGCGTGTGGCTCGACGACGAACTGCCGGCGCACCGCGCGTACGAAGAGGTGATCAAGGAGCAACTGCACTCGGCAAAGGCCGTGGTCGTGATCTGGTCCGCGGAAGCGGCGAAGTCGGAGTGGGTGCGTTCGGAAGCTAACCAGGCGCGTGAGGCGCACAAGCTTGTGCAGCTCACGATCGACAACGCACCTTTACCCATGCCGTTCGATCAGATTCAGTGTGCGGACATGAACGGTTGGACGGGCGATCTGAATTGGTCCGGTTGGCGCAAGGTGTTGTTGAGCATCGCCGAGCTGACCGGCCGCGCTGTCACGACCCAGATCGCAGCAATGTCGATGTCCACGCGCAAGAACTCCATCTGCGTGCTGCCGTTCGTCAACATGAGTGGCGATGCGGAGCAGGAGTATTTCAGCGACGGCATCAGCGAAGACATCATTACCGACCTGAGCAAGGTGTCGGCGCTGTTCGTGATTGCCCGCAACACCGCGTTCACCTTCAAAGCCAGGAGTGTCGATGTACCGCAGGTCGCGCGGCAGCTCAACGTCAGCCATGTGCTGGAAGGCAGCGTGCGCAAGGCGGGTGGCCGCGTTCGCATCACCGCGCAGCTGATCGACGGTGCCACCGGCGGTCACCTCTGGGCCGAGCGTTACGACCGCGACCTCACCGACATCTTTGCGCTGCAGGACGAAATCGCGGCAGCCATCGTCGAGGCACTCAAGCTGAAGCTGCTGCCGGAAGAAAAGAAGGTCATCGAGCGGCGGGGGACGAGCAATCTCGAAGCCTACGACCTGTATCTGCGGGGTACGCGCCCGGCGTTTGCGCAAGACGAACGTCGCGATCGTATCGTGCTACTCGAAGCATCGACGCGTCTGGCGCCAGACTACGCCGATGGGTGGGGCGCGTTGGCGCACGCCCGATCGATGTGGCGTTTCTACCGCCCGTATGCGGAACGCGATGAAATCGCTGCCACCGTTGCTGCCGAAGCTGAGCGGGCGCTGGCGTTGGATTCGCATAACGCTGCCGCGCTGTGGGCACAGTACAACCTGCTCCCGCCGTTCGGACGGTTTGTGGATCGGGATGTATTGCTAAATCACATGGAAGTTCATGGGCTGGGGGATGCGCGCTCGGTCTTTCTGCGCAGTCCGCATCTTCTCAACGTTGGGCGGATGCGCGAGGCGATCGAGGTTGCGCAGCACGCTTATGCGATGGACCCCTTGGATCATGCCGCGGCGAACTGGCGTGGACTGACCCTGCTTTGGGGAGGCCGCTACGCGGAGGCGCGATGGAGTCTCGAGGGGACGCTCGCGCGCTGGGCCGGCAGTCAATTCGCCGCATCCAATCTGAATGCGGTGTACGTGGAAACGCAGGATTGGGGGGCGGTCGACGCGTTGCTTGCACCGGAGAGACTGGCGCAGTTTCCGCTGAGGGAATACGAAAGACCTGCTTTGGGTTTTGCATCGGTGATGCGGGATCTGTCGCCGGCATCGCGCCGTCGACCCATCGAGGCGGCGCGCCGGCGGTTTGAGGCGTCGGGCTACGCCGAATTCCTCCCGCTTCAACTGGCCGCACACGTGGGCGCCGTGGACGAAGCCCACGCGATTGCGGCCAAGGCGAAATTCGGTCCGGCGGGAAACGATCGGGATGTCATGGGGACTGATGCGTATCGGCCGGGCTGGACCGTCACTGCCCCCTGCGAACGAGACAGGTGTGCAGGCCTGAGGGGAACGGTCGCGTGCCGTGAGTGGTGGTTGGCCGGCATAATGGCCGATTCGCCTTCAAATCAATACGAGCGCCACGCGCATGGACGTTCTGAAGCTCAAAGCCGGACAGGACCGACGCATCAAGCGCGGCCATCCGTGGGTTTATTCGAATGAGATCGACGTCGCTGCGACGCCGCTGAAGGGCGTGACGCCGGGTACCACGATGCGCGTGCTGGATGCGGGCGGCGCGTTGATCGGGTACGGACACGTGAGCCCGGCGAGTCTGATCGCCGTGCGTCTGCTGAGTCGCGATCCGGTCGTCGACGGCGAGCTGATCGCAAAACGCCTGGCGCGCGCGCTGCGATATCGCGAACGGCTGTACGCGCAACCGTATTACCGATGGGTGTTCGGTGAAGGCGATGAGCTGCCGGGTCTCGTCGTCGATCGTTATGGCGACGCGTGCGTCGTGCAGACGTCGAGCTGGGGGATGGAGGCGGCGCTCGACGCAATCGTCGCCGCGATCGATGCGCTCGTTTCGCCGACAACGCTCGTCGTCAAGAACACCAACAGCGCGCGTACGGCGGAAGGTCTGCCGGCGTACGTCGATGTGCGCCGCGGCGATCCGCAGGCGCTCGTGTACGAAGCGGGCGCGGCGTTCGAGATCGATCTCGCGCAAGGTCAGAAGACCGGCTGGTTCTACGATCAGGCGGATAACCGCTCGCGGTTCTCGGCGCTTTATAAGGACGCGCGCGTGCTCGACCTGTACAGCTATGTCGGCGGCTGGGGCGTGCGGGCTGCGCTGCGCGGTGCCGCGAGTGTGATCTGTGTGGACTCATCCGCGCCGGCCGTTGCGGCGACGCTCGCGAATGCGCAGCGCAACGCCGTCGGGGGCGCGGTGGCGGCGGTGCACTCGGACGTCGCGAAATTCCTCGATGGCCACGACAAGAAGTACGACGTCGTGATCCTCGATCCACCGGCGCTGGTCCGGCGGCGCAAAGATGTGAAGAGCGCCGGCGCGTTGTATCGGCATCTCAATCGGGCGGCGCTGCACTGCGTTGCGCCGGGCGGTTTGTTCGTCACGTGCTCGTGCTCGGCCCAACTCGACGCCGAGACGCATCTCGGCATCATTCGCGCCGCGGCGCGTCAGGCGCGCCGCGATGTCGTCATCGTCGGTCGCGGCAGCATGCCGCCCGATCACCCGATCCATCCGCTGCTGACCGACAGCGAATACTTGAAGTGCGTCTTTTTGCGGGCAACGTGACGCGCAGCGGCCGACGTAGCCGGACGGTGCCAGGCGTTGCAGAACGTGCAGAACGAGCCGGACGGTGCCAGGCGTTGCAAAACGTGCAGATGGTGCGTGGCACTTCTGAACGCTTTCGGACGTTCTGCACGTTCTGCAACGCCTGGCACCATCTGAGACGTGTCGCACGTCAGTATCGCCGCCGGTTTGCTGACGAGCGAACCAATGTGGAACAATCCTCGGCAATTGTTCCGGGAGCGGCCTAAGTGGTCGACGCCGATGGATTCCGGCCGAATGTGGGGATCGTGGTCGCCAACGACTTCGGTCAGGTGCTATGGGCGCGCCGTATTGGCGGCCACGATGCCTGGCAGTTTCCGCAAGGCGGCATCAAAGAAGACGAAACGCCCGAGGAGGCGCTGTTCCGAGAGCTGCACGAGGAGATCGGGCTCGAGGAGCATTGCGTGCGGATCGTCGCGTGCACGACCGGGTGGCTGCGCTACCGGCTGCCGAAGCGCCTGCGCCGGTATAACTCCGAGCCCGACTTCCAAGGCCAGAAGCAGAAATGGTTCCTGCTGCGGATGGTCGCGAGCGACGACTGCGTCTGTGTAAACGGTTCCGTGAAGCCTGAGTTCGACGATTGGCGTTGGGTGAGCTACTGGTACCCTGTCGGTCAGGTGGTCGAATTCAAGCGTGACGTCTACCGGCAGGCCCTGAAGGAACTCGCACCACGGCTCGTCGTCGCCGCGCGCCGCTAAAGGACAAGCGCACTCATGCTCGGAACCCTGCGCAGCATCGTTCAGGACGTCAATTCGGCGCCGACGTTCCGTGATGCGCTCGATGTCATCGTCGCGCGTGTCCGCGAGGCAATGGGCACCGAAGTCTGCTCGATCTATCTCGTGGACCCGGCCCGCGACCGCTTCCTGTTCGTTGCAACCGAGGGCCTCAACAAGGCCGCGATCGGCCACCTGTATCTGGAACGCGGGCAAGGGCTGGTCGCACTCGTCGGCAGCCGCGCGGAACCGATCAATCTCGAGGACGCGACGCGTCATCCGAGCTTTCACTACCTGC
This sequence comes from uncultured Pseudomonadales bacterium, assembly GCA_964445675.1. Taxonomy (GTDB): domain Bacteria; phylum Pseudomonadota; class Gammaproteobacteria; order Pseudomonadales; family Azotimanducaceae; genus DATJGR01. The sequence goes on from CAYUMA010000247.1 coordinate 13,222, forward strand.
CCGAGATCGGCGAAGAACCGTTCCATTCCTTCTTAGGCGTCCCGATCATTCAGCAGCGCCGCGTACTCGGCGTGCTCGTCGTGCAGCAACGCGACCGGCGCCGCTTCGACGAGAGCGAAGAAGCCTTTCTCGTGACGCTGTCGGCGCAACTGGCCGGCGTCGTTGCGCACGCCGAGGCGACCGGTGACGTCGCGCATCTCGGCGAGAGTCCGGCCGAGCGCATGGACGCGCGCTTCATCGGCGTGCCGGGCGCGCCCGGCATCTGCGTCGGCACCGCCGTCGTCATTCATCCCTCAGCGGTACTCGAGAGCGTGCCGGACCGCGAAGCCGAGGACGTGACGGTCGAACTGATGGTGTTCGACCGCGCGATCACCGCAGTGCGCGACGACATCCTCGCGATTCGCGAACAGTTCGAACCGACGCTGCCGCCGGAAGAGCTCGCGCTGTTCGACGCGTACGTCGGCATGCTCGACGACGCCGCGATCTCGGGTGAGGTGCGCAGCCGCATCCGCCGCGGTCAGTGGGCGCAGGGTGCATTGCGCCAGGTAATCATGGAACACGTGCGGCTCTTCGAAGGGATGGAAGACTCGTACCTCAGCGAGCGTGGCGCCGACGTCAAAGAGTTGGGGCAGCGCGTGCTCGCCCATCTGCAGGACCTGCGGCAGAAGAAGACGCACTTCCCCGATCACACGATCCTGATCGGTGAGGACGTCACGCCCGCGATGATTGCCGAGATCCCGCCGGAAAAATTGAAAGGCGTCGTGTCGCAACGCGGGTCCGGCAATTCGCACGTGGCGATCATGGCGCGCGCGCTCGACATCCCAACCGTGATGGGCGCGCTCGACCTGCCGCTGTTCGGCGTCGACGGGCGGCTGCTGATCCTCGACGGCTTTGCCGGCCAGGTATTCGTCAATCCGTCGGTGCACCTGACGAATCACTACCAGGACCTGATGGAGGAGGAGCGCGAGTTCACCGAAGAACTCAAAGAGCTCAAAGACCTGCCGTGCGTCACGCGCGACGGCCATCCCGTGCAGTTGTGGGTCAACATCGGACTGATCAGCGACATCTCGCGGTCGCTCGATCGCGGCGCCGAAGGGATTGGCCTCTTCCGCACCGAAGTGCCGTTCATGGAGCTCGACCGTTTTCCGACCGAAGAAGAACAGCGCGTCATCTATCGCGAACACATGGAGGCGTTCAGCCCGCATCCGGTGACGATGCGCACGCTCGACATCGGCGGTGACAAAGCGTTGTCGTATTTTCCGATCCAGGAGGAAAACCCGTTCCTCGGCTGGCGCGGCATCCGGGTCACGCTCGATCATCCGGAGATATTTCTCGCGCAGGTGCGCGCGATGATCAAGGCGAGCGCGGGCTTGAGTAACAAGCTGCGCATCATGTTGCCGATGATCTCGAACGTAAAAGAGGTGACCGACGCGCAAGTGCTGATTCGCCGCGCGTTCCGCGAAGTTGTCGAGGAAGGGATCGGCGTCACGATGCCGGATATCGGCGTGATGGTCGAAGTGCCGGCGGCGGTGTACCAGGCCCGGTTGCTCGCGAAGCAGGTCGACTTCATCGCGGTCGGTTCGAATGACCTGACGCAATACATGCTCGCGGTCGACCGCAACAACCCGCGCGTCGCGTCGCTGTATCGGGATCTGCATCCGGCGGTGTTGCAGGCGCTGCGCGATGTCGCGACGGCGGCGCACCGCGAAAACACGTCGATCGGCATCTGCGGCGAACTCGCCGGCACCCCCGCCGGCGCGGTGCTGTGC
>CAYUMA010000248.1:0-12168 GCA_964445675.1 uncultured Pseudomonadales bacterium
GTGGTGTTCCGGCCGGTGTATCCGATCGCGATCCGCACGCCCGAATTTTTCGATCGTGTGGATCCGTTGTGGTTTCCCTATTTCATGACCGACGTGTTTCGCGTCGCGCAGTTCCTGGACTTGCCGTTCCAATGGCCGCAGCCGGATCCGGTCGTGCAGGAGTTTCGCGATGGCCGTCGCGTCACGGGCGCGACGCAGCCGCACATCCATCGGCTGACGCGGCTCGGCGCGATCGCGGCGCAACTGGGACGCGGCATACAGTTCGCCGACGCGGTCTCGCGCTTGATCTGGGGCGGCACCGTGAACTGGCATGAAGGCGACCATCTCGCGCAGGCGGCGCGTCGCGCGGGACTCGACCTCGCGCAGATGGACGCGCGGGCCGTTGCCGACGTCGATCGGCTCGAGGCGGTCATCGCAGCCAATCAGGACGCGCATGCGGCCGCTGGACATTGGGGTGTCCCGACGGTTGCGTTTCGCGGGGAGCCGTTTTTCGGGCAGGACCGCCTGGACGTCCTGCTGTGGCGGCTGCAGCAGAATGGCTTGCGCGATCGCTAGCGAACAACTGGACGTCGCAACATGAAATCCGTTACATCCCTGACGATCGTACTGAGCTTGTTTGCGATGGTCGCGTGCAGTCCGCGCTCGGACGATCGCAGCGCGCCGGTTGCACCCGCTGCATCGCCGGTGTCCGCGCCCGCCGACACCGATGTTCCCACGGCGGCGACCGAGATCACGACGCGCGCCAACGCGGCCGTCAGCGCCGCCCTCGCACTCGCCGATCAAGCGGATTTCGAAGCGGCGAACAAAGGCTTCATCGCCAAGGACGATCCGCTCGTCATCAAAGCGGCAGACGGCCGCACGATCTGGGATTCCGCGGCGTATGCGTTCGTCGCCGGCGACGCGCCGCCTACAGTGAATCCGTCGTTGTGGCGCCAGGCGAAGCTGAATGGCATCCACGGCCTGTTCAAAGTCACTGACGGGCTCTATCAGGTGCGCGGCTACGACATCTCGAACATGACCATCATCGAAACCGCGAACGGCCGGATCATCGTCGATCCGTTGACCGCGCGTGAGACGGCCGCGAGCGCGCTGGCGCTCGTCAATCGCGCGCTCGGCGAGCGGCCGATCGTCGCGGTGATATTCACGCACAGCCACGCAGATCACTTCGGCGGTGTCCGTGCGGTTGTCGATCCCGAGGACGTGCGCAGCGGCAAGGTGCGAGTGATTGCGCCCGCCGGATTTATGCATGAAGCACTCAGCGAAAACGTGCTGGCCGGTTCAGTCATGGGGCGGCGCGCGTTGTACATGTACGGCAGCACGTTGCCGCGTGACGCACGCAGCCACGTCGACACAGGACTCGGCAAAGGTCCTGCGATCGGGGACGTGGCGCTGATCGCGCCGACCGATACGATCGATCACACCGGCCAGGAACTCGACATCGACGGTGTGCGTTTCGTGTTCCAGTACGTGCCCGACTCGGAAGCTCCCGCCGAATTGACGTTTATGCTGCCGGCACTCAAGGCGTTCTGCGGCGCCGAGATCGTTTCGCACACGATGCACAATCTGGACACGTTGCGGGGCGCGAAGGTGCGCGATGCGCAGAAGTGGGCCGGCTACATCGACGAAGCGATCGACCGTTTCGGTGCCGACACGGACGTTGTCTTCAACAGCCATCACTGGCCCGTGTGGGGTAACGCGCAAGTGATCGACTATCTGAAGCGACAGCGCGACACGTACCAGTTCATTCACGATCAGACGCTGCATCTCGCGGCCGCCGGGATGACGCCGCGGGAAATCGCCGAGACGATCGCGCTACCGAAGAGTCTCAGCGAAGCGTTCGCCGACCGCGGCTACTACGGCACCGTCAAACACAACGCGAAGGCCGTGTATCAGTTCTACTTCGGCTGGTTCGACGGCAATCCGGCGAACCTCGATCCGCTGCCGCCGGCGGATCTCGGTAAGCGCTACGTCGAGGCGATCGGCGGCAGTGCGAAGGTGTTGGCGGTCGCAGAGGCCGCGTACGCCGCCGGCGACTATCGCTGGGCCGCGACGCTGCTCGATCACCTCGTATTTGCGCAACCGGACGATAAGGGGGCGCGAGCGCTGTTGGCGCGCGCCTACGATCAGCTGGGCTATGTCGCCGAATCCGGTCCGTGGCGCGACTTCTACCTGACGGGTGCTTCCGAGTTGCGACATGGCGTCGCGCAGACTCCGCCCCGCGGCATTGGCGGCTTGTTGGGGAGTGTGCCGATCGAGTCGGTATTCGCGTCGATGGCGACGCAGATCGACGGCGCTGCGGCGGACGGCAAACACGTGACGATCAACGTGACGTTCACGGACCTCGGCCGCTCGTTCGTGCTCGAACTCGACAACTCGGTGTTGCACCACAAGGAGTCGCCGCCGCGCGCCGATGCGGATGCAACGGTGCGACTCACCAGGGACTACTGGTTGTCGTTCCTGACGCGGCGGGCGGCGCTGAAAGACCTCGTTTTTTCGAGTGCGCTCGACATCGACGGCAACCGTCTGGCGCTCTTTTCGCTGCTCGGTCTACTGCGGCCGCCGGCACCCGGATTCGCGATCGTGACGCCGGACTGATTGATCGGCGTCAGGCTTTCGCCAGCGCGTCGACCATCCCCGCCAATTTGTTCAGATGCGTGATGAACGGATCGACGTCGGCATCGCGATGTCGCGTGTACTCGGTGCCCACTGCAATGCCCTCGGCCGTCTCCGCGCCGAACAATCGCTCGATGATCGCGAGCGCCATGTCCATGCCGGCGGACACGCCCGACGACGTGACGACGGGGCCGTCGTCGACCCAACGCGCCGCCGCGATCCAAGCGACCGCGTCGCTCTGAGCGACGGCGAGGTTGAAGAACTGCTTGTTCGACGTCGCGCGATGGCCGTCGAGCACGCCGGCTTTCGCGAGCAGTGCGGAACCCGTACACACCGACGCCGTGATCTGCGCGCGGCGCGAACGCTCGCGCAGAAACGCCAGCATGCGTTCGTTCGCCAGTTCCGGGAACGTGCCGATGCCGCCGGGCACAAGCAGCAAGTCCAGCTGCGGCGCATCGTCGAAACCGAAATCGGCGATCACGCGCGGCCCAACAGGGCCGTCAGGGACGATGCCGGCAGCCACCGGCCCGGCGTGTTCCGCGATCAGGTGAGTCGTCAGTCGATCGCGGCCGACCGCGGTGAACATTTCCAACGGGCCGAACACGTCGAGCAGTTCGAACCCGGGGTAGAGAATCACGCCGAGGGTCAGCGGCCGGGACAATGAATTTGCGGTCATCGGTTGCCTCCATTTCAAATGCGCATTTCAAGTGCGTGTGTCAATTGCGCGTGTCAATTGCGCCAGGTTGCTGGCAAGATCGGTGGCGATTCTACCTGCTGCGGTTGCTGCTGTGATGCGAAGACGCTGGTTGGTTTCATTGCTGATCGTTGCCATCGCCGCTGGCGCAATCTACGCAATGCGCGCGGCGATTGCGGTGCGGATCATGTCGAGCATGGCAGGGCGCGCGCTCGCCTCCGATGCGATCGCCGAATTGCCTGACGGATTGACCGTGGCGCTGTGCGGCGCCGGCGGCCCGTTGCCCGATCCGAAGCGGTCGGGTCCATGCGTCGCCGTCGTTGCCGGCACACATCTGTTCGAAGTCGACGCGGGTTCGAGCGCCGGCCGTAACATGACGCGTCTCGGCTACGCGCCGGGGCGCCTCGACGCGCTGTTCCTGACGCATTTCCATTCGGATCACATCGACGGGCTCGGCGAGTTGACGGTACTGCGCTGGGCGGGCGGTGCACGCGCCGAGCCGCTGCCGGTGATCGGGCCTTCCGGCGTCGAGCAGGTCGTGGCCGGCTTCAATGCGGCCTACACGGCGGACGCGCGTTACCGCATCGCTCACCACGGCGAGGCGGTGGTGCCAACTGGAGGTCAGGGTGGCGTCGCGCGGCCGTTCGAAGCGCCGCAAGACCGTGTTGGCACAGTGGTCTGGTCGGCCGACGGAGTGACCGTCACCGCGTTCAATGTCAAGCACGATCCGGTAATTCCAGCCGTCGGCTACAAGTTCGAGTACGGCAGCCGCTCGGTGGTGATCTCCGGAGACACAGCATATTCCGCGAATCTCGAACACTTCGCGCAGAACGTCGATCTGCTGGTGCACGAGGGACTATCACCTGAACTCGTCGGCATCGTCGGCGCTGCGGCGACATCGGCGGCGCGCGCGAATGTCGCGAAGATCATGTCCGACATCCTGTCCTATCACGCGGCACCGATCGAGGTCGCGCAGATCGCCGCTACCGCGCAGGTCGAGCATCTGCTCTTTTATCACGTGATTCCGCCGCTACTCGTGCCCGGCAGCGAAGCTGCGTTTCTGCGCGGCGTCGATGCGATCTATCACGGCGGCGTGACACTGGGTCGCGACGGCACGCAGATCACGTTGCCGCGCGACTCGACCGATATCGTCGTGTCGCAGCGCGGATTGCCGTAAACCGCCACCGTGTAAACTTCCTAACTCGTTCGATCAACGTCCCCTTGGGGGATCAAGCGGAGCACACCATGATTGATCTGCACTACTGGCCGACGCCGAACGGCAAGAAGGTCACGATATTGCTCGAAGAATGCGGCATGCCGTACCGCGTCGTGCCATGCAACATCGGCCGCGGCGATCAGTTCACGCCTGCATTCCTGAAGATCAATCCGAACCATCGCATGCCGGCGATGGTCGACGACGAACCGCTCGGCGGCGGTGCACCGATCACGCTGTTCGAATCCGGCGCGATCATGATGTACATCGCCGAGAAAGTTGGGCAGTTCTATCCGCAGGCACCGCGCCAACGTTATGACGTCGTGCAATGGATCATCTGGCAGATGGCGAATCAGGGTCCGAAGACCGGCGAGTGCGGCCACTTCCGTCGGCTCGGCGAAGGCCAGGGCGATCAGGCGTACGCGGTGACGCGGTTCACCGACGAGGTCAATCGGCTGTACGGCGTGCTGAACAACGCGCTGTACGACAAGCGTTATCTGATCGGCAACGTGTACACGATCGCGGACATGATCTGCTATCCGTGGACGATTGGCTGGAAGGGGCAGGGCCAGGACATCGACGAGTTCCCGTACTTCAAGCGCTGGTTCGACGAACTCGGCGCGCGTCCCGCCGTGCAGCGCGGGATGGCCGTCGGCGCCGATTTCGCGCAGGACTTCTCGAAGCTGTCGAAGGAAGGGATCGAGCAGCTGCGCAAGATGCTCTACAACCAGCGCGCGCGGCCCGCGCCGGCGGGCGGGTTGTTGAAGGTCTAGTCGACGAGCGGTTGCGCCGATGGCGACCTTGCGCTACGTGCTATGGGACAACGATGGCGTGCTGGTCGACACCGAAGAGGGGTACTTTCGCGCGACGCAGCGGGCGCTCGCAGAATGTGGCGTGGACCTGGATCGTGCGTGTTATATGTCACGCCGCGCGCAGGGGTTGTCGTCATGGGATCTGCTGGAAGTGTTGGCCCTCGATCCGAAGATGCGCGAGCAACAGCGCGCGGCGCGTGATGTGTACTACCAACAGTTCATCCGTGGCGCGCCGCGCGAGATTCCCGGCGTGCGCGACGTGCTCGGCAAGTTGTACGGCCGCTATCGCATGGCGATCGTGACGACGTCGCATCGCCGCAACTTCGAACTGTTGCACGCCGAGGGTTCGCTGTTGCGCCACATGGAGTTCGCATTGACGCGCGAGGATTTTAATGACGGCAAGCCGGCGCCCGACGGATACCTTGCCGCACTCGACCGTTTCGGCGCCGCACCGGATGAAGCGATCGTCGTCGAGGATTCCGCGCAGGGGCTCAACGCTGCGCGAGCCGCGGGCATCCGCTGCGTGATCGTGCGTAATGCCTTCTTCCGAGACGCTCATGCGTTCGACGGCGCCGTGCGTGTGCTCGACTCGATTGTTGAGTTACCCGGCGCCATCGCGACGTTGGCGAAGGAGGTGTGATGGGTCGCAAGATCCTCTTCATTACGACCGACCAGATGCGCCACGACGCGCTCGGCTGTAACGGCGGCATTGTGGCGCGCACACCGGTGCTCGACTCGCTGGCGCGCAATGGCATCAACTATCTGCGCGCCCACAATCAGAACGTCGTCTGCATGCCGGCGCGCGCGACGATCATCACCGGGCAATACGTCGCGACGCACGGCGTATGGATGAACGGTGTTGCGTTGCCGGAGGACACGCCGACGATCGCGCACTGGCTCGCGCAGCACGGCTATCGGACTGCGTTGTTCGGCAAAGCCCATTTCGAGCCGTGGCTCGGAGCACCGGAGAAGTACTACGAAAACCGGATGGCGCGACTCGGCGAGACCGGACCGCATCGCGGCTTCGAACGCATGGAACTCGCGAATCACTTCAACACGCGGCACGCGCACTACGACGTGTGGCTCGAACAAAACCACCCGCGCGCACTCGACGGCTTTTATCCGATGACGACAGCGCAAGGCCGACAAAACACGGTGGGCGGCGGCGAGACAGGCGCGATCCAGGTGTGGGACAACCCGATGCCACGCGAGCTCTATCACACCGATTGGGTAGCCGATCGCACGATCGCGTGGCTCGACACATTGCCGGCGGACGCCGATTGGTTCGTGTGGTTGAGCTTTCCGGATCCGCATCACCCGTGGGATCCGCCGGCGGCGGAGCGCGCGCGGCTCGACTGGCGCAACGTGCCGTTGCCGCGGCTCTACCCGGGCGATGCCGCGACGGCGGCGCAATGGCTCGCAGCGAAACCACGCCACTGGCGCGGGTATTTCGATGGTTCGGTGTGGAGCAACCTCGAGTCCCCGCGCGACTTTCGCCCGTGCGATCTGACGGCGGACCAGGTGCGCGAAATCAACGCGATGATCCACATCGAAAACGAATTGATCGACGAGGCGTGCGGGCGCGTGCTCGACTGCGTGCAGCGGCATGGCTGGGGCGCCGACACCGACGTCATCTTCACGACCGATCACGGCGAACTGCAGGGTGACTTCGGGCTGATCTTCAAGGGCCCGTATCACTGCGACGCGTTGATGCGGCTGCCGCTGATCTGGCGGCCGGCGCCGGCCGCGGCGGTTCCGAGTGCGTCGGTGACCGCGCCGGTGGGCCATGTCGATCTGGCGCAGACGTTCTGCCGCATCGCCGGAATCGATGAACCGGACTGGGTCGAAGGGCAAGCGCTGCCGGTCTCCAACGAGGAAGCTGTGGTGCAGCAACGTCAGCGCGTGTTGACCGAGTGGGATAGCGAGCACGGTCCGGTCGAGATGCACATCCGCACGATTTATCGCGACGGCTACATCTGCAGCGCCTATGAGAAGGGCTCGTTGTACGACGGCACCGAGGGGGAACTGTACGACCTCAGTTCCGATCCGGACGCACGCGTCAATCTGTGGGACGATCCCGCGCTAAAGGTCCGTCGCACCGACCTCGTCGCCGATCTTTACGACAGCCTGCCGCCGCGCCGCACGCCGCGACTGGAGCGCGGCGCGCCGGTTTGAAAGCGGCGCGCGGGCCTTAGATAGAGGAAGTTATATGCACATCGATCTGCTCAGTCCGGTGAGCTTCAGCAACGGGCATCCGCACGACCAGTATCGCTGGCTGCGCGAAAACGCACCGGCCTACTGGCACGACGAACCGGGCGGCCGTGGTTTCTGGGCCGTCACGCGCTTCGACGACGTGCGCGAGATGGGGCGCGATCCGAAGACGTTTTCGTCGGAACCCACGATCATGATTCAGGATGTGCCGGCCGGCGGTTCGATGTCGTTCGGCGACCACAAGATGATGCTGATGATGGATCCGCCGCAGCATACGGCGTTCCGCCGCCTGATCAGCCGCGAGTTCACACAAGCGCCGGCGGCGGCGCTGCGCCCCCGTGTCGAGGCGTTGGCGCGGCAGATCGTCGACGCGGTGATCGAACGCGGCGAATGTGATTTCGTCGCCGACGTCGCCGGCGAAATGCCGTCGTACGTCATCGCCGAACTGATGGGATTGCCGCTCGACGACGGCCGCAAGCTGTACCAGCTGACAGAGACCATCCATTCGGTGCCCGAGGCGGTTGCGCCTGGTGCTCAAGGCGCCGCGGTGATGGAGATGTTCGGCTATGCGCAGCGTGTGATCGCCGAAAAACGCGCGCGGCCCGGCAATGACCTGTCGAGCAAACTGCTCGCGTGTGAAGTGGACGGCCGCAAGCTCGACGATTTGGATTTTCAGCTCTTTTTCCTGTTGCTCGTCGACGCCGGCGGCGACACGACGCGCAACCTCGTCGCGGCGGGGTTGCTGGCGCTCCTCGAACACCCCGACGCATTCGCGCAGTTGCGCTCGAACCTCGATACGTTGCTGCCGTCGGCGCGCGATGAACTGTTGCGCTGGGTCAGTCCGGTGATCTACATGCGGCGCACCGCGCTGCGCGATACCGAGATCGCCGGACAGAAGATTCGCGAGGGTGACAAGGTCGTGCGTTATTTCGGCGCCGCGAATTTCGACGCGCGACGGTTCGCGGATCCGTACAAGCTCGATCTGACGCGCAGTCCCAATGCGCATATCGCGTTCGGCGCAGGGGCGCATGTCTGCCTCGGGCAACACATCGCGCGCGTCGAGATCGATGCGCTGCTGCGAGAGGTCGTGGTGCGGATGAACGACATCGAGCTGTCGCAGCCACCGGAGTGGCTCGCGTCGAACTTCATCTCGGGACCAAAGCGGATGCCGGTGCGATTCAGAGCAGGTGCCAGGTTGGGGTGAGAGCGCGATTGTGGGAGCGGTCTCCAGACCGCGATGGTCGTGTCGGTGGGCGTGAATCGCGATCTGGAGATCGCTCCTACAATAGGAACATCGCTTCGTCAGCGCGGCTCACAGACAAACAGCGGAATGTCCCGCGTCGTCTTCTTCTGATAGTCCGCGTACGCCGGATACGCGGCGACGCAGCGTGGCCACAACTCAGCTTTTTCCGCGGCCGACGCGATGCGCGCACGCAGCTTCAGCGTCCGTTCCTTGACGAGCACTTCGATATCGGGATGCGCAACGAGGTTGTAGTACCAGACCGGGTGTTTTGGCGCGCCGCCAAGCGACGCCACCAGCAAGACACCATCACCGTTCGGCACGTACATCAACGGCACGTCGCGCCATTTGTCGGAGCGGGCGCCTTGCATTCGAACGACGCAGATTGCACTGGCGCCCATGCTCCCCATCACGCGCCCACCGCTCATGCGGTAGACGGACGCGTTCATCTGCGAGAACAGTTTGATCATCGGATTCGTCATCGGCCGGCGCCTCCTGCTGCACTGGAAATGGATTGATCGATAATTTCGTTGTCGCTGCGATTTCGCTCATCGAGTTGCCGCCGAATTTCGGCGTGCGTTTCGCGCGTGATCTTGTAACGCCAGATCAACGAGAACGGGAACAGAAACAGCAGCGGTAGCCCGATGCCCGCGATGGCACCGAGCAGTTTGACGACGTCGGGGTTCACCGCACCCGGCGCCGCGCCGCGCGGAAAGCGGACGACGTAGTCGAGCAGCACACCGCCAATCAGCACGCCGAGCCCCGACGTGGCCTTTCCTGAGAACGAAAGCGCCGCGGAAAAGACGCCTTCCTGGCGCCGGCCCGTACCGAGTTCCTGCGCATCGAGTACGTCGGCGACCATCGAGCCGAACATGATTGCGACGACGGTGAACACACCGATGCGAATGATCTCGTTGCCGATCAGCAACGGCAGCAGCAAAGGGGAGCCATTGTCAGCCAACACGTCGAGAAAGCGCAGCGCGACGACAGCGACGCCGTTGAGCACGAGGAACAGCAGGCCGTAGATCACGAGACGTTTTTTGTCGAACCGCGACTGCAGCATCGGCACCATCGTGAACGCGATCATGAAGCCGAGGATCGCCAGCGCGTACCAGCGCAGCGCCGCTCCGTCCAATTCCCAGAAATACGTGTTCATGTAGATGCCCAACGCATCGACCGTGCCGCCGATGGCGGAGGCGGTCAGCAACGTCATGAACAACACCAGGAAGTCGCGATTGCGTAAAGCGAGCAGCACTTCGGCAAGAACCCGTTGCAGCGAAAACGGTGCAGGTGCGTCCGTCGGCTGCAGCAGGTACGGCACCTCGTTGCGCGTGAGGTGCGTGGTCAGGAACGCGGCGAGCGCGACCAGGGTGCCGAGGATCGGCGCGAAAAGGTGATAAGCGGCCGGGTTCAGCTGCCCCTTCGCAAACTCGGCAGAACTCGGAAAGATGAAAGTCCAGACGCAGAACGTGAAGGTGACCGCGCCGATCCAGCCGACGAGGTATCTGAACGTGACGATCGACGTGCGTTCGGTGTAGTCGTCCGAAAATTCCGCGAATAGCGCGCTCCACGGCACTAGATAGAACGCCATCGAAATGCGCGTCGCGATCGCGAACGTCACGAGCCACGCGAACAGTCCGATTTCCGACAGCCCGGAGGGCGGCGAAAACACGAGATACAAAAACACGCCGAGCGGCAATGATGCGGCGTACATCAATGGGTGACGGCGGCCGAGACGGCTGCGCAAATTGTCCGAAAATGAACCGACCATCGGGTCGATGACCGCATCGACCGCGAGTGCGACCATGATCGCGACCGATGCGAGCACCGCACGAACGCCGAGCACCTGGTTGTAGTAGAAGAGCAGAAACGTACTGAACGCGAAATTCTTGAACGCGTCCGGCAGCGCGCCGATACCTTGGTAAATCTTCGTCGATAGGGGCAGCAGGCCCGCACGAGTCTTGGCGCGGGCGTAGCGCGGCGTGTTCAACGGGATGGTTACTCTGGCGATCCGGGCCGGATGATACCCGAGATCTTGGGTATCATTGCGCCCGTGAATTTGGAGCGGCAGATGGATTCAGCGGACGACGACGCGACGTCGCGCAGGGCGATCGTGATCGGCGCGGAGGGCGGTGTCGCCGTCGTCCAGCACGGCGCGATGAGCAATCGTCATGGTCTCGTGGCAGGTGCAACCGGTACCGGCAAGACGGTGACATTGCAGGTGCTCGCCGAAGGATTTTCGCGCATGGGCGTGCCGGTGTTCGCCGCCGACGTGAAAGGCGATCTGTCCGGCATTGCCGCTGCGGGCAAACCACACAAAGAGATTGATCGACGTCGCGGACTGGTCCCGCGCGACGACTATCAACAGCGTGGCTATCCGGTCGTCTTCTGGGACGTGTACGGCGCGAGCGGTCATGCGGTGCGCACCACCGTGTCGGAGATGGGGCCGCTGCTGCTCGCGAATCTGCTCGAGTTGAACGATACGCAGAGCGGCGTGCTGTACGCGGCGTTTCGCATCGCCGACGAGCAGGGGATGCTGCTGCTCGATTTGAAAGATCTGAAGGCGTTGCTCGCGTGGATGGTCGAGCAGGGCACGCAGCTGCGCGCCGCGTACGGCAACATCACGGCCGCGTCGGTGGGTGCGATTCAACGCGGATTGCTGGTGCTCGAAGAGCAGGGGGCCGATCGTCTGTTTGGCGAACCGGCGTTGGCGCTCGCCGATCTGATGCAGGTCGATTTTTCCGGCAACGGCGTCATCAGCATTCTGGATGCGTCGCAACTCGTGCAAAACGCGCCGCGCGTATATGCGGCGCTGCTGCTGTGGCTGTTGTCGGAGCTCTTCGAAGATCTGCCCGAGGCGGGCGACGCGGAACGACCGAAGCTGGTGCTGTTCTTCGACGAAGCGCACCTGTTGTTCGATCGCGCGCCAAAACCGTTGCTCGACAAGATCGAGCAGGTGGTCCGGTTGATCAGGTCCAAAGGCGTCGGCGTCTACTTCGTCACACAGAGTCCGCTCGATCTGCCCGAGACGGTGCTCGGCCAGCTCGGTCTCAAAGTACAGCATGCGCTGCGCGCATTCACGCCGAAGGATCGCGTCGTCATCAAAGCGGTAGCGCAGGGATTTCGCGCAAACCCCGGCGTCGACGTCGAGCGCGTCGTCACCGAACTCGAGACTGGCGAGGCGTTGATCTCGGCGCTCGATGAAAAAGGCGCGCCACAGCCGGTCTCGCGCGCGCTGATCGCACCGCCCGAGTCATGCAACGGTCCGCTCGACGCCGCCGCGCGTGCGCAGCGGATCGCGCGCTCGCCGCTGCGCGCCAAATACGAGCAGAACATCGATCGTGAATCCGCATACGAGATCTTGAAAGCGCGCGCCGCGCAGGCA
>CAYUMA010000249.1:0-17912 GCA_964445675.1 uncultured Pseudomonadales bacterium
CGATGAAACGCGCGCCGTTGTGCGGGAAATCGTGCACGAGTTCGGGTTGGCACGTTTCCAGACCGGCGTAGTCGATGACGTTCAGGTCGGCGTGCCAGCCGACGCGGATTTCGCCGCGCCGTTTGAGCCCGAGCACCTGTGCCGATTTGCCGGTGATGCGATGCACGGCTTCCGGCAGCGTGTACACGCCGCGCTTGCGGGTCAGCTCGCTCAGCAGGAATGTCGGCGAGTCCGCATCGATCAGAATGCCGACGTGCGCGCCGGTGTCGGCGAGCATCGGGATGCAGTTGTCGATCTGCATGTAGCGCCACTGGTTTTCGAGATTGCCGCCGAACGCCCACAGGTTGAACAGTTCCCGCCCTTCGGATTCGAGCAGACGCTCCACATAGATGTCGACCGGGTCCCGGCCCGACTGCTCCGCCAGTTGGGCGAGGCTTCGCTGCCGGTCGAGGTCGTAGTCGGGAAGCGCCCCACTGCCGAGCGGGTGGAGCATCGCGGGTGGCACGCGGAAACCCGACTCTTTCGCTTGCGCGATCAGCGTTGCGCGGCGCGGCGGATTCCGCAACTCGCTGACGCGATCAGCGATCGTCGGCAGATTCATCAGCGCTTTCCACGCCGGCGTGCTGAACGGCGAGGCTTTCGCCAGACCGAACAGTGCGCCGCTCGGACGCGTGTGACAGATGCTGGTGATACGCCGGCCGGCCGCGTTGTTGCGATCGAGGAATTCCTGCATCCGCGCCACGCCGCCGTCTTTGCTGTTGCCGGCGCCGGCCGAGAACATCACCTGGCAACCGGCCTCGGCGCCTTGCTCGAACATGCGCAGTTCGGTGTCGAAGCGGCCGGAAAAATCCGGTGCCGCCTGATAGAGACCGCCGCTGCCGCCGCCTTCGACGACCGCGCGCTGAATGGCCTGCGTCTCGTTCAGATCGGCGAAGGTGCCCGGCGTCAGACGACCGTCCGGTACTTTGTGGCCGAGGAAACGCGACGTCGAAAATCCGGCGGCGCCTTCCGCCACCGATTCGCGCACCAGACGAACGATCTTCTCGAGTTCCTCCGGCGTCGCCTGCACCCCTTCGTCCATCGATTTGTCGCCCATCGCTTCGTAGCGGATCGACGAGTGGCCGACGAGACCGACGACGTTCAGCGCCGGGCGCAGCGACTGCAGCGCGTCCAGATAGCCGCCGTAGCTGGTCCAGTTCCACGGCAGGCCGTCCAGGATCGCGTCGGCGGAAATGTCTTCCACCGCTTCCATCAGCTTCGCGAGATGCGCGCGGTTGTGCACCGCGACCGGCGCGAACGTGACGCCGCAGTTGCCGATCAGCGCCGTCGTGACGCCGTGATAAGAACTGGAGCGCAGTTGCGGATCCCAGCCGATCTGCGCGTCGAGGTGCGCGTGCAGATCGACGAAGCCGGGCGTCACCAGCTTGCCGGCTGCGTCGATGGTTTTCGCCGCGGCGACACCGCTCAGGTTGCCGATGCGGGTGATGCGGCCGGCATCGACCGCGACGTCTGCGCGTACACCGGACGCGCCGGTGCCGTCGATGACGGTGCCGCCGGAGATGATCATGTCGTGACTCATGGACAGGTCCCTCGAGAGATGACGATGTCGTGCAATCTGACGCATGCACGCGTGCGCTTCAAGTTCATGCCGCGACCGTCGGCTCGACCGGTCCGCCGCCGATCATTGCGTCCGCCGCCCCTCAATGTAGTCGTCGATGAGTTCGTGATAGCGGCGGATGCGTGTTTCCTGTTCGGACAGATAAACCCCATTGAAGCCGCGCGAACGGAAGCCCCGTTGCTGGGTGAGGAAAACCCGCATATCGTCTTCGATTGCCGGGCCGATGGATTCGGTACGGTGGTCGATCATCTGCACCTCGGCTTCCGGTCCATCGGTGAGGTTCACCCCCATCGCCACTTCACGGTGTGCGATCGCCGCCGGGCTCGAATACCACCAGTTGTCGAACAGGCACTGTTCGGGATCCTTGTAGTGCGGCCGGGCACGCAGGAAATGGAAGCCGTCCGACCACACCGACACGGCGAAGTTCGGGAACAACGTGTAGTGGAATGCGTCGGTGAGTTGTTCGTTGGGAACGTTGGCGTAGTGCGTGTAGCCGCGGTTCGGACCGAGTTTGCGCTTGGCTTGTTGCAGCGCCGCGCGTGTGGCTTCCGGCCGGCCGTTGAAGTCGTTCGTGTCGAGCCCCCATTCGCGCAGCGAACCCGCGAGCGGCTCGAGGATGTTGCCGTTCTGGTCCGTCTGGCCGGAGCCGTAGCCGCCCTGCATGACCATACGGTTGTGGCCTTCGTTCGACAGATCGAAGCGCGTTTCTTTGTAGTAGGTGTTGATGTTGCCGCGGATTTTCTTGCGGTCCGTATCGGGCGTTGCCGCCATGTGCACGGTGGGCACGTGGTAGGACTCGTTGAAGTTGTCGAGCACGACCTTCCAGTTGCACGGCGCCCAGGTCGATCGCGCGATAGTGCGCTTCCACTGCTCGAGTTCGAGCACGCTCCACGCATCCCAGATCGGGCCGAGGAATTGCTTCAGGCTGATGCAATCCGGATTCATGTTCACCCACACGAAGCCGGCGAAGGTCTCGCAGGCGACTTCCTGCAGGCGCACGTGTTTGCACGGATCGCCCTGCGGGAAGTCTTCCTTGTCCGGTGCGAAGTTGAGTGAACCATCCGGCAGGTAAGCCCAGCTGTGGTAGCGGCAGACGAACCGCTTCGTGCTTCCGTACGGTGCATCGACGAGCGGGTTGCCGCGATGCTGACAGACGTTGTAGAAGGCTTTGATGCTGCCGTCCTTCTGGCGAACCATCAGGATCGACTCGCGGCCTACCTCTTCCATCTGCCAGTCGCCGGGATTGGGCAACTGCGATTCACGGCCCAGCAGCAGCCAGACCTTGGTCCACATGTGCTCCCATTCCTTTTCGAAGAACTCCGCGGACGTGTAGCGGTAACCCGGAATCGTGTGACCGCGGGTCGTCTGCTGCGGCCACGTATCGAGTTGCGTGCGGCTGACTGATTCGGACATGCTGCCTCCAACTGTGACGGATGCGACCGCCAAACGAGGTTCACGAAACCGTCAGCGTAGCCGGTTTCGTCGAATCCACCAACCCTCGACTGCACGTCCCGACGCGCACGGCTTCGCCACGCCTGTGCGCCGCGTCGGCTCCACATCGCCCCCCGCGCGCCTTTCCTTGATCGTCAGGGTCCCGGCGCAGTAGGATCAACTTCCTGATACGAACTCGGAGTTCCAATGAAATTCGGTCTCGCCTTTGCCAGCAGCATCGGTATCGACGGTTACGCAGCGCTCGAGATTTGTCGACGTGCGGAAGTGGCGGGCTTCGAGTCCGTTTGGGGCGGCGAGCACGTTGTGCTGCCGGACTCGATCGCTTCCCGATATCCCTATACCGCCGACGGCAAAATTCCGGCCGAGCCGGATACGCCGATCCCGGACCCGCTGATCTGGCTCGCGTTCGCGGCGGCCGCGGCGCCGACGCTGCGACTCGGAACGTGCATCCTGATCGTGCCGCAACGCAATCCGCTCGTGCTCGCCAAGGAACTCGCGACGCTCGATCGGCTGTCGGGCGGCCGCGTGGAGCTTGGCCTCGGCGTCGGCTGGTTGAAGGAAGAATTCGACGCGCTCGGCGTGCCTTGGGAACGCCGCGGCGCGCGCAACGACGAATACATCGCCGCGATGCGCGCGCTGTGGGCCGCGCCGCACGCCGAGTTCCACGGTGAGTTTGTCGACTTCGCACCCGTCACGTGCAGCCCGCGGCCGGTGCAGGCATCGATTCCGATTCTCGTCGGCGGCGACACGGATGCGGCGCTTCAGCGTGCCGTCCGTCTGGCTGACGGTTATTTCCCCGGTGAAGGAGACGTACAACGTTTGGGGGGGCTCATCGCGCGTCTGCGCGCGGCGGCCGAGCGCGCTGATCGCGACCCGGACAGCATCGAGATCAACGCAATGTTCGGCGCCCAGATGGCCGACCCCGTCGCCGGCGTCGAGCAGCTCGCGGCGCTCGGTGTGGGGCGGGCGATGATCCCCGCATTCTTTTTCGCGGGCCCGGGCGGTTTCGATCGCCTCAGCGAGTTCGGCGAGCGAGTGATCAAGACAGCAGCACGCTGACGCGGAGCAAACTGACGATTACGTAAAGGCGCTGCGGCGGCGATACAACATGTCTTCGCGACTCTGGTGCGACCGCAGATCGGCCGGCGTGCCGAAGTACCCTTGCGACGTCGGCGGATCGGTGCGCATCCAGTCGGTGATGCCGACGCGATACACGATCTTCCAGGTGCCGTCGCGCTTTGCCATCCGATCCATGTAGCGCCCACCCACCCAGAAATCCATCTCCGTGTCGTATGCGTTCGTGGCCGCCTGCGGGTCACCCTTCGCACGCATCCGATGACACGCGGTGAAATACGCTTCGGTGTACGCGGTGACACCGTCGGTCTCGATCTCGACGAATATGTTGCCGAGCTGATGATGCGTGCGCGTGTGCGTGCTCAGCACGCCGAGCGCATAGGCAACAAAATCGCCCGGCTTGCCGGGCTGCGATGGCCGCGATGGATCGGTGCTCGGGCCCTCGAAGCCGTGGCGATGGTACGAGTCGGGAAAAAACACGCTGCGTAGCAGCGCCTCGTCGAGGTGATCGATCGCGCGGCAATACGTCATCATCACTTCGGCGCACGCCTGCTTGTCGAGCAGCTGCTGCAGATGCGGATCGGTAACGCTCGCCACGCGGCCTGCGTTCATCATCCGCTCGATGCTCATGACGGTCTCCTCTCTGACTCGACGTCCGGCGAACTCAAGAGTTCTGGACGAACTCGAGCACCGTCCCGTCCGGGTCCTTGAAGCACACGAAGCGTGCGCGCGATCCTGAGCTCGGCGGCATCTGTGCAGGCTCGGAGATAAAAACCGCACCGGCGGCCTTGGCCTTGGCCATGTCGCCTTCCATGTCGTTGGTCATCAGCGCCACACGCGCGATGCCGTAGT
Organism: uncultured Pseudomonadales bacterium; assembly: GCA_964445675.1. Taxonomy (GTDB): domain Bacteria; phylum Pseudomonadota; class Gammaproteobacteria; order Pseudomonadales; family Azotimanducaceae; genus DATJGR01. The sequence goes on from CAYUMA010000249.1 coordinate 4,997, forward strand.
GATAGAGGTGCGGGTACGGCGGGCTTTTGTCGTGCGGCTCGAGCCACTCGAGCAAATCGATCACGACCGGCGGATTTGCACCCTCGAGCGCCAGTATTGCGCCCTTCACGCGGTACGGCGGCATTCCGACGGCGGCCGCCACTTCGGGCGTGTTGCGTTCCGGCACACGCCAGGCTTCCTTGAACCCGAGCGCGTTGTAAAACTTGAGCGACCGGTCATAGTCACTGCAGTTGATGTTGAAATGCACCATGCCCGTGATCGCCATTGTCGAGCTTCCTTCTTGTGTGGACTTACGTGGAGAGACTCGCGCGCACGCGCGGCAGTACGTCGCGTGCGATGTACTCGATCCGCGCGCTGCCGCTGTCGACGGGCTCGCCCGGAAACTGCGCCCAGAAATGCACGTCGATGATTTCCGGATAGTCGCGCAGCATCTTCGTGAGACTCACAACCGCCGCATCGGCGTCGTATAGCTCGTAGAGCCCATCGCGTATCGCCGCCGCGGCGTCCGGAAATTGCGGTACCTGGTCCGGCGGACCGAATGCACCCCACGCAACGTATTGGTTGATCTGATACAGCACGTGCGCACCGATCTTCGCGGCTTCGGCCTGCGGGTCCTTTGCGATGATGCCCCAGTGTCCGGCGCAGATAGTCCCGTGCGCGCGCGGCTTGCCCTGCGCCTGCAGCGCTTCGATGTACAGATCGTGGCCGATGCCGCCGGTCGACAGAAAGCCGTCGCCGAGACGCGCAGCGCGCGCGATCGCGGGCTGCGCCATGCCGCCCATGAACAGCCGCGGTGCGACCTTCGGCACAGGCGTCACCGGCAGACCGTCGATACGGTAGCGCTTACCCGCAATGCGCACCGGTTCGCCCGACCACGCCTGCCGGATGATCGCGACGCCTTCTTCCATCAGGCTCGGTCGTTGCGACAACTTGCGGTGAAAGTAATCGAATTCGAGTTGCCGATAACCGAGACCGACGCCGAGATCGAAGCGCCCGCCGGTCAGGATCGACAGCGTCGCGGCGTCTTCTGCAAGACGCACGGGATCGGCCAGCGGCAGCAGCATCAGGTTGGTGCCGATGCGCATGCGCCGGGTGCGTTCGCCGATGGCGGCTGCGACCACGAGCGGCGACGGCGTGTAGCCGTCGGCGCAGAAGTGGTGTTCCGTCAACCACACGGAATCAAAGCCGAGCGTCTCGGCCCAGCTGATCTGTTCGAGCGACGCGCGATACAGCGCCTCGAAGGAGACCGTACTCGGCGGTGGATTGCGCAAGTCGTACCAGAGTCCGAAGTTGACGTGCCGTCCGCTCATCGCTACGCCTGCAGCCGACCCACGAAGCGCAGCAGCGCGTCGTGATACACGACTGCGTCTTCGAGGAATGGCGCGTGCCCGCAATCCGCCATTTCAAGGAGTTCGGCGTTGCGCAGTTGCCGCGCCGCGAAGCGCTCGATGTCGGGCGCTACAACGCCGTCGTTGCCGCCCACGACAACCAGCGCCGGCGCATCGATGCGCGCCATCGCCGCGCGCTGATCGAGCGTTGCGAGTGCGCCAAGCGACGCATCCGCGCCCGGGCTCGCCTGCAGCGCGATCTGCCAACACCAGTGTTTGACGTCGTCGCTCACGGCGCGCGCAAAAACGCCCTGGTAATACAGCGTCTTGAGGAAATTCACGCGATCCGCGCGCAGAGCCGCGACCGTCGCGGCGACATCCGCAGCCGTGCCGCCAAACGCAAAATCAACGGCGCGCGTGTAGCGCGGTGTCGCGCCGCACGTCAGCACCAGCCCCGCCAGGTTAGAGCCAAGCCGCGCGGCGGCGTCGATTACGACTGCGCCGCCAAGCGACCAACCATTCAACACGGGTGCGGCGAGCGCCAGATGTTCGCACAACGCGACCAGGTCACCGCCGAGCGCCTCGATCGAAACGTCAGCAAAATCCTTGTCCGATTCCCCGCAACCGCGCTGATCGTACGTGACGACGCCGATCCCGGCGTCCTGCAGCCGCGCAACCGTGCCATCCCAGACCCGGCAGCCCATGCCCCAGCCGTGCGACAGTACGACCGTGGGGCGGCCCGCGGGATAGTGCTCGTAGTAGATGCGGCGTTGCCCGTCGACGTTGAGATAAGCCATTTTGCATCCACACCGTCAGGACGGCATCGGCATGCCCGTGCCGCCGAATTCGGCGCTCGGTTCACCGCCGAGCAGAATCCGGCCGAGGTCGGTGTACAACGAATGTGATACCCAGCGGTGGGTCGCGCAGCCGTGTGCGTCGCGCAATTTGCGCTCGAGCGGATTGTGCATCCGCATCGCGCTCGTGCCGGCGCTGTTGTGAATCAGATCCACGACTTCCATCGAGGCATTGGCCGCGTAAACGCACGCCAGGCGCGCGTTCTGCGTGGTGCGTGCCGATGGTGCGTCGGCGCCGCCGTGCAACTCCGCCTCGACTTCGTCCATTGCCTCGAGCATGTACGCGCGCGCGGCACGGTACTTGGCCGTCGCTTCGCCCATTCGATACTGGGCGATCGGACGCTCGGACAACGGTGCTACCGACATCATCGGCACTTTTTTGCTCGCAAGATCGACGAAGCACTCGAGTGCGCCTTTTGCGACTCCGAGCGCCACAGCGGATTTGTTGTACGCGAGTCGCAGCGGCACGGGGATGCGGTAGACAGGATTCGGATACAGCGCCGGTAGCGCCATCAACTCCACGCGTGCCCAGCGTTCGCTGACGCGGGCGTTGTCGGCTTTGATGTCGTGACTGCCGGAACCGCGCAGGCCGGCAACGTCCCAGGTGTCGAGAATTTCCCACTGGCTGCGGTGCAGAAACCACGTCTTCACCGCGGGACCCTGTGCGGTCATGCGCAGCGTTTCGCCGTCGAAGATCGGCGCCACCATGAAGCACCACTGCGCGTTGTGGCAGCCGCTGATGAACGTCGTCTGGCCCGACACGAGATAGCTGCCGTCCGGCTGCGCCACCGCACGCGACGGCGTGGAACCGGGCCCGCCGCCACCGCACATGATGACGCGCGGGTTGTCGAGATAGACTTCCTTGGCGAGATCGGCCGGCATGCCGCCGGCGGCCATCGCATTGATCTCCGAGCCGAGCATCACGTTCCATGCAACGGACCCATCGAGCGCGGCGATGGCTTCCAGGACATCGACGGTGGTGCGTACGGTCGCATCTTCGCCGCCGAGTTCGCGCGGCAGCGTGAAGCGGAAGAGCCCCGCGTCGACCAGCTGCGCCACGGTATCGTCCGGCAGTCTGCGCATCTGCTGCGCCCGGTCGCCGCCATCGCGGATCACGTCTGCGAGCGCGGCGACGCGCTCGAGGATCGGCCGATCGGCAAGCCCCATTCTCGATTCGCTAGGCATCGGTCGCGCCATGTCGCGGCTCATACCACTCGTCTCCGCAGTTCGTCGCAAGAGCATGGAGTATGGCCGCCGCCCCGATTTGCGGTAACTCTCGGATTTGGGAGGTTGGCCTGCTCGCGGTTAACAGGTTGCTGAAAAACTCCGCTGACGCGAAGTTTTTGGGGCTCTCAAGCCATCCATGGCTTGCGAGCCCCTCCATTTTTCAAACACTTGCGTGTTCGAAAAATGCCGGTGGATCCATCCACCGGACTAGCAGTCCGTTTTTCAACGGCCTGCTAAGTCGCTACGACTTCATCCAACGGGTGAATCAGGCCGCGCCGAGCCGCGATTGCGACCGCCTGCGTACGATTGCGCGCGCCAAGTTTGCGAACGGCGTTGTCGATATGAAACCGCGCCGTTGTGGGCGAACGGTGAATCACCGATCCGATTTCGGTATCGGTGCGACCGAGCGCCGCCCACGTGAGGCATTCCAGTTCGCGCTCGCTGAGGTGCGTTGGCGTCGCCTGGACCGATTCCGTCCCCACCCGGATCGAATAGACGAGGTCCATGAATCGATACGCAGCAAGCCGCAGCACATCGCGGTGGTCCGCGAAAGCAGCGGCGACATCCACGGACGCGTCACGCGAGTACCAGGAGACGGAACCGGTTCGCCCGCGCGGCATATGAATAGGGACCGTGATGCCGCCGAAGAATCCCTGCGCCGGCGTCAGTGGCCACTGAATGGGCGCGCGGCTTTTCTCGTCCATGACTGCCTCTGTCACCGTTTGTGCGTCCCACACAAAGGGTCGGGTCGACATGCGGCAAACCGCCCCGATGGGGCTGACGAGGTGGAGCTTCTGTCGCAACCACTGTTCGGTGATCTCGGGTTCCCAGCCGAGCACGCTCGTGAGTGCGCGACCGTCCTCGATGGTCAGCAGTCGATTCGCCGAATAGTCGTCGATCACCGCCGGATGCGGCATGCGGATGCAGCGCCCGATCTCTTTGAGGCTGGCGGCCGCGGCGATCAGATCGTTGGCTTGGTCGAGTTGTTCGTACGCGTCTTGCAGAGCGCGAGCCGACTCCGACATTTTTCGGCACCCCTACCGAAATCCGAACGCCAACCTTGACAGTCGTCGGGCGTGCAGTCCAGTTGTGGTCCGCAGCGGGACACTACCGCGTTGCCGTTGCGCAGACCTCCCGTTTCAGATAGGTACCAAATTCCTATCTGACACTTCATGCTCGCTTCGGCCAACGCCGCGACCGGCACGATCGAACCCACTCACCCGGAGATAGGAGCAGACAGCTATGGCAAGAACGCACGACCACGAGATCGTCTCGATCTACCCGTTTTCGGATGCTGAAGTCGATCAGCTGATGACCTACTCGAACGAATGCGTACTGATGTGGGCGACGAAGGACGGCTGGCCGGTCGGTGTTATCCATGCGTATGTCTGGCATGACGGCAAAATCTGGATCACGTTCTCGGCACACCGCCACCGCGCAGCGGCGATTCGACGCGACAATCGTGTCTCGGTCTGCGTCAGCAGCGCGGGCTACCCCGACGGCGTCGACAGTTCGTTCGCGCGCGGCGCGATCACGTTCAAAGGACGCGCAGAACTGTTCGAAGACGACGCCACCAAGGGCTGGTTCTATCCGGCCCTATCGAAAAAACTGAACCCGACGAACACGGCAGGCGAGGAGTTTTTCAACGATCTGCTGGACTCACCGCTGCGCGTCGTTCTGGCGGTGACCCCGGAGAAGAAGATCATGTACAACGCGGCGCTCGCCGGTCGGCACATGGCGGGCACGGTCAGTGAAGCAGAACTTGGCGCCAGACTCGATGGCGATCAAAGCCGCATGAACAAGGAACGCGCTGCGCGCGGCCTGAAGCCGCGCTGACTGTGGCGACAGCGGCAGCACAAGCCGAGGCAGCCCCAGCCGGCTCGGCGGACGGCGTCAGTTGGCGCGTCCGCCTGGCATTTGCGTTCGGGCAAATCCCCGAGGGCGTACAGAGCAGCGCCTTCGGCTTCTTTCTGCTGTATTTCTACAATCAGGTGCTCGGACTGTCCGGCCTGCTCGCGAGCGCCGCAATCGTGCTGGCGCTCGTGATCGATGCGGTGGTTGATCCGATCGTGGGCTCGCTGTCCGATCGCACGCGCGGCCGATGGGGCCGCCGTCATCCGTATATGTACGCAGCCGCGGTGCCGTTCGCGCTCTGCTTCTATCTGCTGTTCGCACCGCCCGCCGACCTCAGCGAACTCGGTGTGTTCGTTTGGTTACTGACCTTCTCGGTCCTGACGCGCGTGACGCAGTCCTTCTACTCCATCCCGCACACCGCGCTGACCGCCGATCTTTCGATGGATTACGACGAACGCACTACACTGTCGGCGCTGCGTTCGCTGATGGGATCCATCGGTACGCTGCTGGTGTTCGTGCTCGGCTTGCAGGGCTACTTCAAAGCCACGGACCTGTATCCCAATGGGCAACTGAACCCCGACGCTTATCCGGCGTTCGCCGCGACGTTCGCGATGATCATCTGCGTGGGCATCTGGATTTCCGCTTTCGGTACGCACGATCAGATCGCGCGGTTGACGCAGAACGCCGGGGCGCGCGACCGCTTCAGCGTGCTGCAGGTGCTCAAGGACGCATCTCGAGCGTTCTCGTTGAGTTCGTTCAGGTCGATGGTCGTGACCAGCGTTTTGTGGGGCATGACGATGGGCATGGTCACCGCGCTGTCGCTGTATCTGGGCACGCTGTACTTTCAATTTTCGCTCGTGCAGATCAGCTGGAGCTTCCCGGCATCGGTCGTCGGCGGTTTTATTGGCGCGGCGCTGGCGATGCCCCTGACCAAGGTCTTCCGCGAGAAAAAGACGCTGCTCATGATGGGACTCGCGTGGTACGCGATCTGGAACACGAGCCCCATCATTCTGCGATTGCTGGGTTTTTTTCCCGAGCCGGGCGACGTGCGGGCGTTCTACATCGTGATGGTGGCGAACGCGATCTGCAGCATCGGCATCGGCGTACTCGGCGTCATGATCGGCTCGATGGTTGCCGACATCACGGATCAACACGAGGAAGTGCACGGCACCCGCAACGAGGGTATCTACTTCGCGGCGCTGTCGTTTGCGGCGAAGGCGGTCGGCGGATTCGGCATCGTGATCTCGGGAATCATCGTCGATCTAGCCGGAATCGGCCGCAACGCGACGGTCGCGACGCTGGATCCGGGGTCCCTGAAATTCCTGGGGATGGCGATGGGGCCGGGGGTTCTGGTGATGATCGCCTTGACGATCTTTGCCGCGAGCTTCTATGGCATCTCGCGCGCCGAGCACAGGCGGATTGGAGAAGCCATCAGTTCGGCCGCTTCACAGCGGCATTTGCGCGCAACGCAGTGATGTCGTCGGTTACCCTTTGCAAGAGGAACACCGGCATCTGTCCGGCGGGCAAATGAAACAGGAACACCAAAAATGGCTGCATTGACTGGCAAGATCGCGGTGGTAACGGGCGCGAGCCGTGGTGTCGGCAAGGGCATCGCGCTCGCGCTCGGCGAGCAAGGATGCACTGTATTCGTCACCGGACGCACAACCGGGCCCGGCGAGCGCACCATCGACACCACGGCGCACCTCGTCACCAAAGCGGGCGGCTCCGGTCGCGCGATCCGCTGCGATCACGGCAACGACGCCGACATCGCGGCGGCATTCGCGCGGATTAGCGATGCAGCCGGCCACATCGACTATCTGATCAACAACGTCTACAAGATTCCGAGCCCGCCCGCCTGGGGCGGCGGCTTCTGGGACCACCCGATTCAGATCTGGGACGACCAGGTCGGCATTGGGTTGCGCGCGCATTACGTCGCAAGCTGGCACGCGGCACCGCTGCTGTTCAAGGCGGGACCGGGCGCGGCGATACTCAACGTCTCGTCACCGGGCGGGCAGAGCTACCACTTTTCGAGTTCGTACGGCGCGGGCAAAGCGGGCCTCGATCGGCTGACTGCGGACATGGCGATTGAACTGAAACCGAAGGGCGTTGCCGCGGTCGTGCTGTATCCGGGCTCGGTATCGACCGAGTTCATCCAGGACGCGGCGAAGGCGCGCGGCATGGATCTGTCGCAATCGCAGACACCGCTGTTCGTTGGGCGCGCGGCGGTTGCGTTGCTGACGGCGCACGATCTGATGGTGCGCAGCGGTTCGATTCAATGGGTCGAAGACCTTGCCGAAGAGTTCGATATCCGCGACGAAGACGGCCGCCGCCCGCCGCGTTATGCGCGCCGCGCAGAAGCGTCGCAGTAATCCACGAAACCTGGAGAACGTTCCCATGCCCCGACCCTTCCGTTTCGCCGTCCAGTCCTTCAGTGCCACCTCGGGCAAGCAGTGGCGCGAACGCGCGCGCCGCGCCGAGGCGCTCGGCTATTCGGCGCTGCACCTCGCCGATCACATCCTCGGCCCCGGGCCGGCCCTCACCAAAGCCAATCACCCGATTCAGGAACTCGCTGCGGTGCCGGCGATGATGAGCGCGGCGGATGCGACGACGACGCTGAAGGTCGGCTGCCGCGTCTTTTGTATCGACTATCAACACCCCGCCGTGCTCGCCAAACAAGCGGCGACGATTGACCTCTTGTCCGACGGCCGGCTGGAATTCGGCTTGGGCGCCGGGTGGGTTGCCGCCGAGTACGAGGCGTTGAACATTGCGCTCGATCCGCCGGGCAAACGCATCGCGCGCCTCGCCGAAACCGTTGGCGCGATGCGCGCATTGTTTTCCGGCGAAGAAGTGAACCTCGAGGGTGCAAACATTCGACTCGCGGGTTTCGCCGGCGCCCCCAAACGCCCGATGCCACCGCTGATGATCGGTGGTGGTGGCAAACGCGTACTGTCGCTCGCCGCGCGCGAGGCCGATATCGTGAGCCTCAATTTCAACAACCGCGCCGGTATCATCGGCCCGGACGGCGTGCAGTCAGGTGGGGCCGATGCGACCGCCGAGAAGATCGGTTGGATCAAGGCGGCCGCGGGCGCGCGCTTTCCCGCAATCGAACTCGAGATCGGCGCCTATTTCACGTTCGTGCTGCCTGCTGGAGCGGAACAGATCGCCGCCGGCATCGGCAAGGCGATGGGACTGAGCGCCGCCGATATGCTGCGCCATCCGCATGGTTTGTTCGGCAGCGTCGATGCCGTGTGCGATGAACTCGTCCGCCGCCGCGAACAATATGGAATCAGTTACATCACCGTCGGCGACAACGCGCTCGAGGCCTTTGCGCCGGTCGTCGCCCGCCTTGCAGGCCACTAAGAGACTGCCAACATGCCGAAGATGATCATCATTGCCGGAACGATCGACCTCGCGGATCCGAACCAACGCGACGAAGCCCTCGTGATTGCGCGCAAGCTGCAACAGAAGACGCGCGACGAAGAACCCGGCTGCCATGCGTACGTCTTTTCCGCCGATCCCTGCGTGGCGGGGCGCCTGGTCGTCCACGAACTGTGGCAGGACGAGGCGAGCCTGGCCGCGCATTTCAAACACGCGAACTATCTGAACATGCGCGATGCGCTCGGTCGCTTCGGGCTGAAGGGCGCCGACAACAAGAAATACCGCGTCGATCTATCGGAACCCGTTTACGACCCGACGTTCACGCCACGCGCCGACTTTTTCACCGAGGGGAAGCAGTAGCTCCGATTCAGGCGGCGGCAAACACGCGCGGCGTGAAGTAGCCGTGAAACTGATGCGGCACGTGGTGACGCAGCTTCAGACAGCACACCTGCTGCGTGATGTCGTCGGCGCGCAGCACGCGCAGTTCGCTGCGGTGAGTCCATGCGTCGTAGACGACCTCGAGCAGGTAGCCGTCGTCCTCGCGCGTTGCCCCGGCCGCCGCGACGAACAGCGGCTCCGAGCCATAACAACCCGGCGCTAGCGTGACGACCGTCGAGCGGCCGTCGAAATCGACGCGTTGAATTCCGTTGAAGAAGCTGTTGGCGCCGTTGTCGATCGAGCAGGCCGTGTAGCACGCCTGATGGCGCTGGCCGCTACGTGCGAGGTTATACGTCGGGAACTCGGATTCGACGTCGGTCATCGGTTCGCTACGCAGCTGTCCATTCGTCATGTCGAGGCAGTAGCGCACGTACGTCCCGCCGCTGAAGCGCCCGTGCGGATCGAATACGTTGCCGAGCGTATCGTTCGCGACGAAGTTGTCGGTGAACATCGCATCGATGACGATTTCCTCGCCATCCTCGAATGCGTTGCCGAAGTGGATCGCGGCGCCCGGCGTCGTCTCGAACCGGCGCACTTCCTTTAGCGTCGCGAGGTCGCACACGATCACTTGTAGTGGTATCGACGGATCGAAATGGATCTGCTGCGCAATAGTGCGGGTACCGAGCAACATCGGAATCATGTTGCCGAACACGATCGAACCGACGAAGAAGATCGCGTAACGATCGGTCACGATGAAATCGTGGCAGAACGGGAACTGCGCGATCGGCATCGACGCCTGTGTATACAGCGAACCGGCCGCGTTGATTCGGTAGAGATGCAGGCACGGCTTCGGCCCGCGCAGGCCGAAGCCGGACATGCCGGCACCGAAGTTGATGTAGTCGCCGGTCGCCGGATGGATCTTGCCGTGCGCGCTGAATACCTGCGACTTGCCGAGCTTGCCGTCGAAGGTGTACTCGCCGACGGTGTCGAGCGTGTCGGGTTTGAGTTCCCACGGTTTGCCGCCTTCGTTCAGCGCGAGCAGCCGGTTGCCGTGGAAGACGGTGTTGGTGTTGGCCGGATTCGCCGGCATGCGCAGCACGTTCTTCATCCAGCCGCCCGGAATCTGCGTGCCGAAGCCGCGATAGAGGATCTTCTGTGCGGCGGTTTCTTCAACGTATTTCGGCGTACGCACATAGCGGTTGCGAAAGTGCACCTGACCGTTCGCGAAGGTGAACGCGCACAGCATGCCGTCGCCGTCGAACCAGTGACCGTACGCGCGCCCGCCGATGCGTTGCCGGCCCGGACCGTTGCGGAAGAATGTGCCCGTTAGATCGGCAGGCACGCGGCCTTCGATATCGTCGATGAGGTAATCGTATTCGGCGTCGAGGTTCTCGAGACCACCGTGGCAGGTCGGCGGTTCGTTCGCGCCGGGGCGGGCGAGCGGCATCAATTCGTCTCCTTGAGTTTGCTGAATCGCTAGTGCGAGCCGCGGGCGCAATAGTCGATGCCGCGCCGCAGCAGCTCGTAGTACTGCGGTAACTGCCACGACCCCCGTTCGATCTTCGGGTAATACTTCATGAGTGGCCGCATGTCGTAGTGGCCGCGGCAATGGCCGAGGTTCAGGTAGAGCACTTCGCCGGCGCCGACCGAATGCAGGTAATACACCGGCCGCGGATTGTTGTCCGGCCAGTCGTCTTCGACAAAACCAGCAGCCTTTCCCGTGTAGCTCGTCTCCAGCAACGTGTGCAGCGTGCCGTGAATCCGGCACAGGTACAGCTCATCGTCGGTGTCGAACTCCTCGATACCAGCAACCAGGGGATGCGCGGGGTCGGCCAGGCGTACGTGGAACGGTTGGATCGGCGGATGTGCGATGAACTGCGTGCCGAGCGTCTGCATCAGCAGCGGCGCGGTCGCCGGGCTATCCACGCGACCGTCCGCCAGGAATTTCAGAATCGAGTTCGTGCCGTGCAACGCGAACCAGCGTTTGCCGCTCGCAACGTAGTCGTGCAGCGCCTGTTGCTCCGCGGGCGAAGGCACCAGATTGCACGTGTACGTGACGAGGAAGTCCGCGGCGCGAATGGCGTCGACGTCGTGATAGTCCTGCGCGACACGCACGCGCAGCGTGTCGTTTTCGCCCATTAACTTCAGCAGCTCGAGCCGCGCAAAATCCATGTCGTGGTAGTCGCCGGCGACGACGAGGTGAACCTGCACTGGCTCGGTTGCCATTGTGATGTCAGTACTGGATACGTTTGGTGATGCCGCCATCGACGACGACGTTCGTGCCCGTCGTAAAGCCGCAGCGCGGGCTCACGAGCATCGCAACCGTCGCAGCCACTTCTTCCGGCGTGCCCATCCGCCCCAGCGGAATCTGCGCGAGTGTGGCGTCGTAGAACGGCTTCATGTGGGTTTTGATCCGATCCCACGCACCGCCCGTCACCATGATCGGGCCGGGGCTCACCGCATTCACGCGGATGCCCTTTGGCGCCAGGTCCTGCGACAGCGCACCCGAGTAGTTCAGCAGCGCCGCCTTCATCGCGTTGTACGAACCCGCGGCGATGAATTTTTCGAGCGCTGCCGTCGTCGAGATGATGATCACGTTGCCGTTCTTCGACTTCTCGAGGTACGGCAGGGCACCCGTGACGAGGCGCACGGTCCCCAGCACGTCGTGTTCGAAATTCGAGCGCCAGCCGGCCTCACCCTGTGCGTTCGCGCCACTGACGTTCGCAACCGCAATGTCGATGCCGCCGAGCGCCTCGGCCGATTCCTTCACCCACGCCGCAAGTGCGTCGCCATTGCCGACGTCAACCGCGCGGCCGAATGCTTTGACTCCCTTGCGCGACAGCGCCTCGACCGCGGATTTCACCTCCGCTTCGTTCCTCGCGCAGATCGCTACGTTACAACCTTCATCGGCCAACGTATCTGCGATGGCGCGGCCGAGGCCCTTTGTGCCGCCGGTGACGAGTGCACGTTGCCCTTTCAGACCAAGATCCATAAAACCTCCGGTATCAGTGATTCAAAGCCCATAGTAGGCAATCGCGTCCAGGAGCGACCGAGAATAGGTAGCACAAAACAGTCAGTCAAGCCGGTTTTGTCTAGCCTGACCACGGCCGATCTGCTATATCGATCCGGGTCTGCGATTCGATTCAAACGGGAGGCAACCAAACGATGGCAATGGTCAATCAACAGTTCCGCATCGCGGCGCGGCCGGTCGGCATGGTGAAGACCTCGGACTTCCGCTACACGGAGGAGCCGGTGCGGGCACTTGCAGACCGTGAAATACGCGTGCGCACGACCTACTTGTCGCTCGATCCGTCGATGCGCGGGCAGATGGAAAACCGCGCGGATTACGTCGCGCCGCTCGCAATCGGCGACGTGATGCGCGCGGGCGGCGTAGGCGTAATCGATGAATCTCGACACCCGGGTTGGACCGTGGGCACGCTGGTCGGCGGGACGTTGGGTATGCAGACCCAGCTGATTTGCGACGGCGACTCGGCCCCCCTGCGACGATTTGCGCCGGGCACCGATCCGATTGCCGCGCTGGGCGTGTTCGGCGGCACCGGCATGACAGCGTACTTCGGCATGCTCGAAATCGGCCGACCGGTCGCGGGCAATACCGTTGTCGTCAGCGGCGCTGCCGGCGCCACCGGCAGCATCGCAGGACAAATCGCGCGGCTGAAGGGATGCCGCGTCATCGGCATCGCGGGCAGCGCGGCGAAGTGCGGTTGGCTCACGCAGGAGCTCGGCTTCGATGCCGCGATCAACTATCGCGAAGACGCCGTCGCAAACGAGCTCGATCGCCTGTGTCCAGCGGGAATCGACGTCTATTTCGACAACGTCGGCGGCGAAATCCTCGATCTTTGCCTTGCACGGCTGGCGCTGAATGCGCGTGTCGTGTTG
>CAYUMA010000250.1:0-3585 GCA_964445675.1 uncultured Pseudomonadales bacterium
TCGCGGTATCGCGGTGCAGTTCGGCGAGTTGCTCGACGCAGCCGCGGCCGGTGAACTGGATGCCTGGCTCGACGAATCGCGCGGCCGTCTCGCGTTCATCATCGTCACCGACCAGTTCTCCCGACAGATCCACAGAGGCTCGGCGCGTGCATTCGCGACGGACGCGATCGCGCTGAAGGCCGCGCGAGACGGCATCGAACGCGGTCACGATCGACAGTTGCAGTTCGACGAACGCACGTTCTTCTATCTGCCGTTCGAACACTCCGAGTCGAGCGTCGATCAGGACACGTCGGTTGCGTTGTTCGCAGGTCTGGCTGGCGAGACACCGCAGCCCCACCGCGCGCTGGCGGACGAGACGTTGCGGTTTGCGCAGCAGCACCGCGCCATCGTGCGCCGGTTCGGCCGCTTCCCGCATCGCAACGAGCCGCTCGGTCGCGTCTCGACGGCTGAAGAGTTGGAATTCCTGCGCAGCGCGAGCCGCTTCGGACAGTAGCAAGGAGAAGAGCCGCCCCCCCCCTTTTCAACGCAGCTCGAGCCCCTCCATACGCCCGTTGGCGCGCCACTCTTCGAGCACTTCGAAGAATCGCAGCGGCCCGGCGCCGTACATCTCGGAGAAGAAACCGTTCCTGTTTCCCGCGGCACCTTCGCTGTTGTAATAGCCGGGCGTGCATTCGCGGTAGAAGCGCTCGCCGATACGCGCGAGGCCTTTCACCTCCTGGACATAGGCGAACTCGCCATCGGGCGTCGGCTCGAGCGCCTTACGCCCCAGCGCGCGCGTCTGCGTGACCATATGAGTCACGTGTTTGGCCTGTTCGTACAATGCCTGCGGCACGCTGATCGTGATCGCGGTCTGCGTAAAACCGAGGAAAAAACAATTCGGGAAGCCATGCGTCGTGAGTCCGTGCAGCGTGCGCAACCCTTCCGACCAATGTTCCGACAGCGTTCTGCCGCCACGGCCGACGATGTCGTATCCGGCGCGTCGGGTGTACGCCGTGCCCACCTCGAATCCGGTCGCGAAGATCAAACAGTCGAGTTCGTATTCGCGTCCGTTCGCGACGACACCACGTTGCGTCAACCGCTCCACACCGTGGCCGTTCGTGTCGACGAGGGTGACGTTCGGGCGGTTGTACGTGGGCAGATATTCGTCGTGGAAACACGGCCGCTTGCAGAACTGGCGATACCAGGGTTTCAGCGCGGCGGCGGTGGCGGGATCTTCGACGATCGCGTCAACGCGCGCACGCACCTGGTTCATCTTCTTGTAGTCGGCGAGTTCCATCAGCGCCGCGCGTTCTTCGTTGTTGAGGCGCCGACCGAGTTTGCGCGCTGCTTCTTTTGCGGCGGTCCCCGTCAGATTGCGGAAAATATCGGTCCAACCGTCGTGCACGAGGTCTTCGTCCTGATCGCCGCCGCTGACGAGGATGTTGAAGTTCTCCTGGCGCCGTTTCTGCCAGCCGGGTTCCAACGCCGCCGCCCACTTCGGATCGGTCTCGGCGTTGTTGCGCACGTCGATCGATGACGGCGTGCGCTGGAATACGTACAGGTGTTTGGCGGCCTCGCCGAGGTGCGGTATGCACTGAATCGCAGTGGCACCAGTGCCGATGATGCCGACGCGTTTGTCTTTCAGTCCCGTGAGGTTGCCGTAACTGTCACCACCGGTGTAGCGATAGTCCCAGCGGCTGGTGTGGAACGTATAGCCCTTGAAATCGTTGATGCCGGGAATACCGGGCAGTTTCGGCCGGCTCAGCGGGCCGTTCGCCATCGCGACGTATTGCGCTTTGAAACGGTCGCCGCGATTAGTGCTGATGATCCAGCGCGCCGCAGCCTCGTCCCAGCGCAACTCAGTGACGCCGGTCTGCATCAACGCGTTGTCGTAGAGGTTGTAGTGCCGCGCGATGCGTCGGCTGTGTTCGAGGATCTCCGGCGCGAATGAATATTTGTGCGTCGGCATATAGCCGAGTTCTTCGAGCAGCGGCAGGTAACAATACGACTCGACGTCGCACATCGCGCCCGGGTAGCGGTTCCAGGACCACGTGCCGCCGAAGTCACCGGCGCTCTCGACGACGCGCAGGCGTTTGAAGCCCGCGTCGCGCAAATGCGCGCCCATCAGCAGACCGCCGAAGCCGCCGCCGATGATCGCGAACTCCACTTCGTCGAACACCGGTGCGCGCGCGAAGCCCGGCTCGACGTAGGGATCTTCGATATACCGCGAGAACTCCGCTTTGACTTCGACGTACTGGGCGTTGCCGTCCTCGCGCAAACGTTTGTCGCGTTCGGCGAGATAGCGCGCCTTCAACGCGTCGGGTTCAAAATCGATCTCGCCTGCGAGCGCGGCGACTTCCGGTTCGATGTTCATCACGTTCTCCACTACAGCCAGGATCGGGATTGTACGTTGTCGATGCAGCCTCGACACGCTTCGGAATTGTTACTTCGCCCGCGGCGCCGACTGCAACAGCGCGTCGAGCTCCGCCTTCCAGAAGCGCGCCTGAAAGGTGGTGCCGTGGCCCGCCGTCTCACTGCTCGCCGGAATCAACAGCGCGCGGCCGCCGCGTACGCGCTTGATCCCGCGCTCGAGAATGCCGAGTTCGGGCGGGTTGCGTTCGTCGTCCGCCGAATTGATCGCCAACACCGCCGCTTGAATGCGCTCGAGTCCCGGCGCCGGGTTGTAGTCGCGCGACGCATCCCATTGGTAAAGGAAATCGTTCGCATCGGGTGTAAACGGCGCGTTGAGCCGCGCATCTGCAAGCGTATCGGCCTTCTGTCGCGTCGGCGCGGCGGCGTGCAGTGCTTGATTGCCGCCGCTCGTCGCGAGCGAGTAATACACCGCCGCGAACTGCGCACTACGCACCGGCTTCGTGTAGTTGCCGTTCAGCCACTCGGGATCATTGCGGATCGAGTCGATGATGAACCGCCGCATGATCCAATTGCGGCCCGACATTTCGCCCGGCTGGCACGCCAGCGGCACCGCGATGTCCATCATCGCCGGATAACGCTGCGCGAAGACCCACGTTTCCATGCCGCCCATCGAATTGCCGAGCAGCAGGCGCAGGTGCGCGACGCCGAGATGCTCCGTCAGCAGACGGTAGTGCGCATTCACCATGTCGTCGTAGTTGTAGTGCGGGAACGTCATGCGCATGCCATCGGACGGCTTGCTCGACTTCCCGTGCCCGACGGCGTCCGGCAGGATCACGTAGTAGCGCTGCGTATCGAGCGGCTGCCCGGGGCCGAACAGTTCACCACCGAAAACCTTCGCGAGCATGCTGCCACCGGACTGACCCGTGCCGTGCAGGATCAGCACCGGCTCGCCGGACGGTGCCCCGAGCGTCATGTAGTGCAACTTGAGCTCCGGCAACACCGAGCCCTCGTGGAAGCGGAAGTCGCGGACGCTCCAGTCACCTTCAGTCGGCACGTCAACCTCCTCTCAACGGTCCGAACACGCGCGGGCGAATGCGACAACGAGCGGCGCTGAGCGGCCTTTGAACGCGGCGCGTTCCGGTTGAAATAACGTCGCGACAAAAAATGGATGCGCAACGAGCTCGACCGCGCGCAAATCGCCCGCCGCGTCCGTTGCCGCTGCGCGCAATGGGC
>CAYUMA010000251.1:0-2429 GCA_964445675.1 uncultured Pseudomonadales bacterium
GCGTATCAGCTCGTTGACGACACGCAAGTCGTCGCGATTGGCGCGCTGCGCGGCTACAAGGACACGCAAGTGCCGATGTGGATCGCGTTGTTCGGCTATTGGATCGTCGGCGTGCCGATTTCGTGTTCGCTCGGATTTGGCTGGTTCAACCTCGCGCCAATGGGCATCTACGGCTTCTGGACGGGTATGACGGCCGGGCTCTCGTTCGTCGCGTTTGCGGCGATCTTCAGGCTGTGGCGAACCGCCGGCAATCCGGCGCGTGTTGCGCGCCTCGCGGCGCGCTGAGCGCGCGGATTACGGGCTTCGATACGGCTTGCGCAGCGCGACGAGGCCCAAGTCCTGCGCGACCTCGGCGAGCGTGTCGGGTGCAAAACAGTAGCAGCGGATCCGCGCGATCTTGCCGTCGAATTCTTCGATGCGATGCACTTCGTTGAGACCGACGACGCCGTCGAATGTGCGAAAGCCGAGCACGATGCGCTCGCCGCGATAGTCGCACGCGTGCCAATGCGGGTCGGTGCCGAGCACCATCTTGCGGGCGAACTCCGCGTACTCGGGTGGGAACACCATGTGCGCGTGACCGAAGAACGTCTTGCTGGCCTCGAAGCTGTCGATGCACGCGCCGCCGACGAGCTCGACCGCGAGGTCGCTCAGGCAGATTGCCTGCATCGTCGCCATGTCGTGGCTCGCGAGCGCCGCCAGGAATTGATCGACAAGGGCCGGCGACGGCGCGGGCCGGCTAGCGTCATCGGCGACTTCGGCCTGCAGCCGCTCGCGACCACGATGCAGCGCCGCCTTCACGGCGCCTTCGCTCATCTGCAGCAACTTCGCTGCGTCCTTCGCCGACAGATCCAGCACTTCGCGCATCAGCACCGCGGCGCGTTCGCGTGGCGGCAGCCGCGTCAGCAGGGCGCTGGCGGCCTGATGCAGTTCGACGCGCTGCTCGACGCCGTTCGACTCGGTCGCAGCATCGACATCGGCTAGGCTCGCCTGCCAGGCGCGGTGCCGGCTCGTCCGCCGCTGCGCGTCGATCCACAGGTGTGTGGCCGTGCGGACGAAATACGCGCGCGGGTTCTCGAGGTCGGCGTCGATCTTGCCGAGCAGACCGAAGACGCGCAGCAGCGCGTCCTGCATCAGGTCCTCACCGTCCCAGACATTACCGGTGAGGCGACAGCAATATCGATGTAACACCGGCCGCATCGGCGCCAGCGCGTCGAGGTAGCGCCGCCACGGGCCGCGCACGTCCGCTTGTACCGCGAATGCCGGGTTCGAGTTCGAGTCGGTCATCGTCGATCACCTCGCTGGCGTTTCGACTATAACGATTGGCCCGGTCGAAAAGGTACGCCGCGCGGTGCCAGGCGTTGCAGAACGTGCATTCGCGTGCATTCGTGCCTGGCACTGTCTGCCCATTCTGCAACGCCTGGCACCGTCTGCTCGTTCTGCAACGCCTGGCACCATCTACCGTCTAATCGTCGTTCTTGCGGCGGCGCAGCGTGCCGACGATTTCGAAGATCGCGCCGGACACCGGCGTGCGGGTCACACGGAAGATCAATCCGCTCATCGACATCGGTCGGACCTGGCGCACCTCGCGCAGCCGCGGCAGGAACGCAATCGCGACGAGCAGCCGCGTCAGGCCCGAAATGACGAACACGCCGTACAGCACGCTGAGCCAATGGAACGTTGTGCCGAACAGCGTCAGTTCGTTCGGCAGGTGCGTGCCCAGGTAGCCGCCGAGCACGGCGCCGATGAAGACCGCCAGCGCCGCGAGTACGTTGTGCGCCGCCATCAACGTCGCGCGCCGCTCGGGGGGCGTCAGGTCGAACACGAAGTTCGACGCGCTCAAACTGAAGCCGGCCCAGATCAGTCCGCTCAACGCCTGCACCGCGAGCAGAAAGTAGTAGTCCGTCGAGATCAGCCACAGCGTCGGCATGATCGGAATCATCGCGCCGGTCGTGATCAGGATCAGCCGGTTGCCGAACAGGTCGCTGAGGCGGCCCCAGCGGTTGAGCGTCAGGAACTGCAGCAACACGGACGCTGCGGAATTGATCATGAACTCGACGTAACTGAAGCGCAGATCGCGCAGCATGTAGACGACGAAAAACGGCGACGCGATGCCGACGGCGAACTGCATGCTCGCGAAGAACAGCGAGAACGGCACGAGGTCGGTCGAGCGGATGCCGCGCCACAGATCGATGTGCCACGGGAATTCGAGCGCTGCCACATGGCCCGGCGGATCGTGGATCTGCGACAGGTGGTAGGCCGATTGCAGCCGCGCGACGCACGAGAACGCAAACACGACGACGAATCCCCAGTATGTGAGGCCCGCAGAGTCGAATACTTGCAGAATCAGTCCGGCGACGATCAGCGCGAGAAAGCTCGCAACGCTCGCGAGCTGCGTACGCAGCGCAAAGAACCGGCCGCGCCGCGCTTCC
>CAYUMA010000252.1:0-2042 GCA_964445675.1 uncultured Pseudomonadales bacterium
ACAACGGCAACGTCTGTGTCGTCAGCGCCAGCATCAGCACCGCTTGATCGGCCGGGTTCACTTTGCGAAATGACGGCGGCGTCGGCATATCCGCGGGCAGGCGGCGCGACGCCGTCGCGATCGCGGTTTGTACGTCCTGCGCGGCCGCGTCGATGTTGCGCTCCAGCGCGAACTGCAGCGTGATCTGGGTCGAACCTTCGCTGCTCGATGACGACATCGAATCGAGCGACGCAATCGTCGAGAACTGTTTTTCGAGCGGCGTCGCAACGGCGCTCGCCATCGTCTCCGGGCTCGCACCGGGCAGCGATGCGTTGACCGAGATCGTCGGGTAATCGACCGCCGGTAGATCGGACACCGGCAGCGACACGTACGCGAGCGCGCCGAAAAATGCGAGCCCGACCGTCAATAGTCCCGTTGCGACCGGACGCGCGATGAATACCGACGAAATGTTCATGTCGGTCTGTCGGCTGCGTGAATCACAACGCGGGCATCGGGATACAACCGCAGCTGGCCATCGACGACCACCCGCTCGCCGACCCGCACCCCGGCGACGATCGCCCACGCGTCCGTCGTGCGTGCGACCTGTACTGCGCGCTGCTGCGCGATCGACTCATCGACGACGACGTAGACGTATGTCCCGTCGGGTCCATTGGCGATCGCGGTGCTCGGTACGACGATCGACTCGCCGCTGCCGGGCAGCTTCAACGTCGCTGTCACGAACTGCCCGGGCCACAACACGCGCGCGCTGTTGGCGAAACGCGCCCGCAAGCGAATCGTCCCCGTGGTCGCGTCTGCGGCGTTGTCGATGAATGTCAGCGCGCCGCCGACGTCGATCGGCGCATCGCCGGTTCGCGTCGCGCGCACCTCGGGTGAACCCGCCGTCATGGCCGCCTGCACCAACGCGAGCTGCCGCTCGGGAATTGCGAAGCTGACTTCGATCGGGTCGAGCACGTTCAACGTCGTAAGCGGCGTCTGCGCCGACGCATGGATCATGTTGCCGACCTGTTGCTCGACGTGACCGATACGCCCTGCGACGGGTGCTTTGATCGTCGTGTAGTCGAGCTTCAGCTGCGCGTCATCAACCGCGGCGCGATCCTGCTCGAGGGTCGCTGCGGCCGCTGCGAGATTGGTCTTCAGCAGATTGTATTCGTCGTCCGCAATATAACGCTGCGCGAGCAACGAACGCCCGCGCGTCTCTTTTGTGCGCGCATAGTCGAGATTCGCTTCGGCACGCGCGAGCACCGCCTTCGCGCGCCGCAATTCGATCTCGAATGGTTTTGGATCGATCTGCACGAGGGGTTCACCGGCCTTCACGTCGGCGCCATCCTCGACCATGACGCGCACGATCGTGCCGTCGACGCGTGATTGAATCGCAACGCCGCCGGCCGACTCGACCGAGCCTATCGCGCTGATGACGACCGGCACCGTACGTAGCTGCACCGCCTCGACGACGACCGGGATGACCTCGTCGCGCGGTTGCGGTTGCGCGTCGCGCTCGCTGCACGCCGCGGCAATCGCGCCATACAGCAACAGCACGCCGATCCTGCAGAAACTCACATCAATCTCCGGTATACGGCCATCCGCGCGACGATATCACGGCGCGAAGACGCTCTAAGGTGCGCAGGAGCGCACCGGCATGCAGGCGCGCTAGCGGATCGGCCTCAGCGTCACCACGAGCACTCCCGCAAGCACCAGCGCGACACCGGCGATCTGCACCGGCGTCATCACTTCTTCGAGCCCGAACCAACCAAGCAGAATCGTGGATACGGGCCCCAGCGCGCCGACGATGGCGACGGTGTTGGCGCCGACGCGGCGCAGCGCCTCGGCAGTGAGGAAGACGGGGATGACGGTGCTGACCACCGCCATCACCGCGGCGTAGCCGACCACCGGCAACGGCACAACGAGCGCATCGAACGGGCGCAGAACCACGAACTGCAGCAGGCACGCGAGCGACGCTGCGATCATCGCGTACGCGCTGAAGCGCAGCGAACCCACGCGCGTGATCACCTGCGCACCGGCCACGAGGTACACCGCATAACAAA
>CAYUMA010000253.1:0-4256 GCA_964445675.1 uncultured Pseudomonadales bacterium
GCCGCAGCGCAGCTTCAAAGTGATGGCTTGGTGGCGACGATGGGCGCCTATGAAATGCTGGCTGGCGAAGGTCTGCCCGTCGCCTGGAGCAAGGCGATGCAGAACGCGCCGGATCTGACGGACGCCGAACTCGCGGCGATCCAGGCGTTCCTGTCTCGCGAGGCGATATCGCTGTACCGTCTCGAGTCCCTGGGCGGGATCGGCTTCAACCCAACTCCCGGCACGATCAATAAATGGGTGTTCGTCTATCTGGGCAACGACTATACGTTGCGCTGGTTTCGTTCCGCCGGAAACCCGATTCGAAACTCCAATCAACGGCTGTACGACACGATCGACGCCAGGCTCACTGCCCAGGGCGCGGACCACCGGACGTCGCACGCGAGGTATTTGAGCGAACTGCGAGGTCGTGATCCGGTAGTGACAGCCCCGATTGATCCGGCCGCGAACTGATGTTCCGACGTTTCAACAGTGGTGCCGACGGTACTAAAACCCTTCGTAAACTCGTTAGAGCACATCGACCGTCGGAAACTCCGGAACTTCGTTCACACACTGGTGCAGATACACCGCGAGCCCGATGTCTCCGGTCCACAGACTATAGCGGTCCTGCCCATAGTGGCGCTTCGCCTGCCGGTACTGACGGATGGCGTGCATTGCGAACGCCCGCGCCCGCTCCAGCCATTGCTGATCGCCGGTGCGCGCAAACAGCTTGAGGAAGGCCATGCCGTTGCCAGCAGTGCCGTGACACAGGTTGGACCCTTTGACCAGCGGCCCGGCATTCCAGATCAACTCGCCGCCGCCCAACATCAGTTCATCGATCCCTGGGAGCACATCACTGGCGATATCGGCGAAAGTCGTGACGATACCGGGCGCGCCGTGGCAATACTGAACCAGACACGCAGCGCCTGATCGAGACCGCTGGCTCATGTCGCCGACCGCGATTGCGGGCCAGTTGATGCCCTGCGTGCCGCGCAACGCGGTCCGCTGCAAGGTCTCCGGCACCTGATTGCGCAACGCGTCGCGTTGCTCGCCCGACAGCAGCGTAAAGGCGCGCAACAACGGCAGTACCTGCCCGGCGAAGCCATGGACGGGTCCCAGATACAGCGTGCGGCTTCCGTACAACTCCTCCTGCCACATCAGCCCGACGCCCGGAAGCTCGTTGCGGGCATGCCAGATCGAGTCGAGTTGTCGGCGCAGCAATTCCTGCCAGCGGACGTCACCGGTCCGGCGCAGCAGGAACTCCGCGACCAATGCACCGCCCGGTATTCCCCACATCATTTCCTGCACGGGGCCTTTTATTGCCTCGGTGAGATGCGCGTAGATGTTGTCCAGATCCGTTGCGGCGTTTCGAGGGGTGAGACCCGCACGCAACGCCAGCGCCGGGACGGTCCCGAACAACAACGATCCCTCAGCAATTCCGAGATCGGGGTTCGAAGCGATCATCGCATCGAGTCCGTGGCGCACCCACGCGCGCTGATCCGCCACCGCGCCTGCTGCCGACAGATGTGCGATGCCCCAGAAGACGCCGGTTGCACCCATGTACAACGAGGTGCCGATCGAATCACCGGTCAATGAATTGTCCTGCGGATGCGGATGAAAGAGATGCTCCGGCGAATACGCCCGCACCGCACTGTTCACGATCTCTTCGATGCAGATGCGGACGTCGGAAGTATTCCAGGCCTCGACGATCAGGGGTTCGTGGCGAGCCGGCTCGACGAGCGCGGGTGTCATGGGCGGATCCTCAGTTCAAGCGGATAGGCAGCATAACCAGCTCAGCGTCAGCCGGAACTTCCAGCGTTGAATACGGTAGATGCGGCGCAGGTCGGTGACTTCGATCAGACGGATGGCCGCCGCAAATCACGACGGCCGCGAGTGCACTGCTGGACAGGTATTGCCGCAAACTCGGTGCAACGACCAACAGGAGTGCAATGGCGCACGCTCCGACGACGCCGGTCAGTCGTGTTTTTGCACCTGCGGCCGCCGCGACCGATGTGCGGGAGACGCTGCTGCTGTTCGGGCCGGGTACGGCCGCATGCCGGAACGATGGCGAACATAAAAGTGGACAGCCTCTCGGGCTCAGGTCAGAAAACCTGCATGAGCAGCTGGACCATCATGCCGAGTTGCGTGAGCTGGCCGACACCGAACGCGGCCGTCCGCCAGGGTTGAACGGCCTTCAGATAAAAGACCGTGTGCAGCAGGCGCGCGGCGAAGTACACGCCGAAGTAAGCCCAACCCGCGGTGGCCGAACAACCGGCGAACGTGAAGATCACCGCGAGCACCAGGAATACCGGAATGTTCTCGACGTCGTTCAGGTGTGCGCGTTTGGCCCGCAACGTGCTCGCCGCTTCTTCGCTCTGCGCGAGGGAGCCCGGATTCACACCGACGTCTTCGGGATTCAATACCACCTTCGCCTTACGCCGCTCGTTAGATGTGATGAACGCGACAGCGCCCATCTTCAGAATCAACAGGACGGCGAATAGAACGAGTGGTTGGAAGGCAGGGAACATTACAAGGGACATGGTCGGATAACCTCCTGACGGATTTCAACAACGACGCGCAGGCGTCCGCCTGGCTGTCGGTCAATTTGTCGGCATACGCACCGCGCTACGCTGCAGGATCGCATCATACGTGGCGAACCTGTAGATCTCGTCGAGCGTCGGATGGTTGAAGCACGCCTGGTTGAACGGCAAGCCGCGCGGTGCCGAGACGTTTTATCCAACTCGGCGCCGCGGTGAAGGTGTACCGCGGCGCGCACTCGGTCGAGTGGGTGGACTGAAAGAAGGATTGACGCACGCTCCTCCCATCGGATTGTTGCGCGCCGAGTGCGCGCGTAGCCTTGGCTCTCGGGGAGGAAAGCAAACATGAACACGTTACGAGCAGGCAGCGCCAAAGATGCTGGACTGGACCCGAAGCGCATCGAACTCGTGCGTCGGCGCGCCGGCGAGTGGGTTGCGAGCGGCAAGCACCAGTGCATCGTGCTGCTGGTCGCGCGGCACGGCGTGGTTTGTCTGCACGAGGCGTGGGGCAAGCTGACGCCGAAACCCGACTCGCCGCCGGCGCAGCCGGACTCGATATTCTGGGTTGCGTCGAACTCGAAGCCGGTCACCGCAACCGCGGTGATGATGCTGGCGGAAGACGGATTGCTCAGTCTCAATCGTCCCGCCGTCTACTACGTGCCGGAACTCTGCGGCGACGGGATCGGCGACGTGACCGTGCGCCATCTACTCACGCACACGTGCGGGTTCGAGTACGACGAATCGGAGCGGCTCATCGCCGCCCGCCTGCAGGCAAGTGCGCGCGACGCGGAGCACCGATCCTTCACTGAGCGCTACCTCGAGGCGGGCTATGCACTCGCGCCGTCGCAGAAACCCGGCTCGGTCATGAGTTACTTCAACTACAACTACGCGCTGCTCGCCGACGTGGTCCGACGCGTCACTGGCGAGCCGTTCTGGGAGTTCGCTCGGCAACGGATCTTCGAACCGCTCGGCATGCACGATTCATGGTATCGGTACGACGACCGTTTCGCGGACCGTCTCGCGCGCCTGGACCCGGCGCATCCATACGACGTCGGCCTCGTGGTCGACGCCGCGTTCGAGCGCCGCATATTCGACAGCTTCAGCGGCGCATGGGGGCTGAAGTCCACCGCATCCGACTACGCAAAATTCGTGCAGATGCTGCTCAACGGCGGCCGCTACGGTGACACGCGTCTGCTGCATCCCCGTACCGTGACCGAAATGACCCGCAACCAGATACCCGGCATCGGCACGGACTTCTTCGGCGAGTGGCATCCGGAAGCGAGCTGGGGACTCGGGGTGCGCGTCGGAGGCGACGATCGTTGGCGGTGGTCGGAAGGATCGCTTCCGCCGCCGGGATCCTTCTCGCACGGCGGTGCCGCCGGCACGCAGTGGTGGGCTGATCCCGCGCACGATCTGCTCGGCGTCTATTTCTCGGTTTGCCTCGACATCGACTACGAACGGCGCGAGATGCACATGAACTTCGACCTGATGCAGGACATGGTGACGGCGGCCATCGCCGACTGAGCGACCTGCGCGAACTGATTGAACTGCGTCCCTGAAGGGATGAGGATCTGAACTTCGTCGTAGCCAGAACACCATCGGAGCAATCATGAATGGCGTGAACACGAACGCCGCACTTCGAGGCGCGATGCTGCTCGGTCTCTGCAGCATCGGCCCATCGTGCGGCTCGGAGACGCCGCCGCCATCACAGTCGGCGCCGAGCCAGGTCGCCGCCGAACCGGC
>CAYUMA010000254.1:0-4579 GCA_964445675.1 uncultured Pseudomonadales bacterium
GAACCGCCGGGACTCTGGGGCGGCTACTCGCAGTACATGTACCTCGCGCCCAACACGATCGTGCACCGCGTCGACCCACGGCTGACGCCGCAGATGGGCGTCATGTTCAATCCGCTCGGCGCCGGTTTCCGCTGGGCCGTCGAGATGCCGAATACGCGGCCCGGCAACTCGATCGTGATCCTCGGTCCCGGACAACGCGGCCTCGCCTGCGTCGTCGCGTGCCGCGAAGTCGGTGCCGGTACAATCATCGTCACGGGGATCGCGGCCGACACCAACAAGCTCGCACTGGCGCGCAAGTTCGGCGCCGATCACACGATCGACGTCGACAACGAAGATCCGGTGAAACGCGTCAAGGAGCTGACGAACGGGCGCGGCGCAGACATCGTCGTCGACGTCTCCTCCTACGCGACAAAACCGGTCGCCGACGCGTTGTCGATGGTGCGCGCCGGCGGCACAGTCGTACTCGCCGGCGTCAAGGGATTTCGCGCCGTCGACAACTTCGTCTCGGATCTCATCGTGATGAAGGAAATCAACATCAAAGGCGCCATCGGCGTGACGTCGTCGGGTTACAAGGCCGCGATTCGTCTGATCGAATCCGGGCGCGTGCCGCTCGAACTGATGCATACGCACGACTTCGCGCTCGAAGATGCAGCACTCGCGATTCGCACGCTGGCGCGTCAGGTGCCCGGTGTGGAATCGATTCACTCGTGTCTGATTCCGCCACGCTGATCATGCAAGGCAGGGCCCGCAGATGAAATACGGCTTGATCCTCACGCGTTCCGACATCAAGGGTCAGATCGACGCGGCAGTACGCGCCGACGGCGCCGGCTTCGAGTCGGTGTGGACGACCGAGTTTTTCAACGCCAACGGCCTGGTGCGGCTCGCGGCGGTCGCGGCGGCGACGCGCCGCGTCAAGGTCGGCACCGGCATCGCGTACGCGTTCATGCGTTCGCCGATGCTGGCCGCCAGCGCCGCGATGGACATCGACGAACTCTCCGGCGGCCGGATGATTCTCGGCCTCGGCAGCGGCACGAAGACGATGAACGAGAACTGGTATTCCACACCGTTCAACGATCCGCCGGCGCCGCGCATGAAAGACGCGATCGGGTTGATACGCGCCGCGTTCGCCGCGCAGAAAGGCGGCGGCCTGACGTACGACGGCAGCCACTATCACGTAAAAATTCCGCAGTTCGCGCGTCCGGGTGCCGCGCGCCTCGATATTCCGATCGCGATCGCCGCGGTGAACCGCGGCATGATCCGAGCTGCCGCGGCAGTCGCCAACGGACTCGTTGGGCATCCGATCTACACGCGCAAGTACATCGCAGAGACCGTGCTACCGGCGTTGCAGGACAGCCTCTGCGTGTTGTTGCCGTACGTGATCACGAGCATCGCCAACGATCCGACGCAGGCGCGCAACGAAGCACGCATGCAGATCGCGTTCTACTACACGACGCGGCTGTATCATTCGATACTGAAGCCGCACGGCTGGGAGGGCATCGGCGAGACGATTGCGGCGGCGTTTCGCAAAGGCGATTTTGCTGCGATGGCCGCGGCGGTGCCGGACGAGATGGTCGACGCGATCGCGATCACCGGGCGTCCCGACGAGGTCCGCGACCGGTTGAAACAATGGGAGCCGCTCGCCGACCACGTGCTGCTGTATTCGCCGTCGGTCGGCATCAAGCCCGGCCGCGTCGCCGAGAACGTCGACGCGATCATTGACACGTTTCGAACTTGACTTTTAGCGAGGAAGAAATCATGAGTCAGAACCTCGATCTCAAACCCAAATTCGAGTTCGACGAAAAAATCGCCGCGAATTTCCTCGCGAACAAGGGTGGCGCCGGCGGCCTGCCGGAATTTCTCGGCATCAAAATCACACAAGTCGGACCGGGTACGATGACCGGCGAACTGACGGTGCGCAAAGAACTGATGACGGGGATCGGCAACATGCACGGCGGCGTGCTGTCGGCGTTCTGCGATCACATGCTCGGCTGCGTCTGTTATCCGGTCATGAAAAAAGGCCAGTGGGGTGCGACGACCGAATTCAAGATCAACCTGACCGCGCCGGTGACACAAGGCACGGTCGCCGCACACGCCGAGATCATCAACCTGTCGCGCACGCAGGCGGTGGTGCGCATCGACATCATCAACGAAGGCCGCCGGGCGGCGATCGCGCAAGGCACGGTGACGATCAGGGATCCACGCTGATGGCGAGAACCAAGGCCAGACCCGCTTCCCGTCAACTCACGTCGACTGCTCCCCGCGTCGAAATGCTCGACATCGAGACCGCGCGCGCTCGCGGCCGCGCGCTCGGACTCGCCGAGACGCTTGCGTCGCTGAACGTGTTCCGCACGCTGCTGCACCAGGAGGCCGTCACGAAGGCAGTCGCGGGCACGCTGACAACGCTGCTGTATACCGGCAACCGCCTCGACGTGCGGCTGCGCGAACTCGTCATCATGCGCATCGGCTGGACCACCGGCAGTTGTTACGAGTGGACGCAGCACTGGCGTGTCGCGCGCGGCCTCGACATTCCCGAGGCGCATCTGCTCGCGGTGCGCGACTGGTCGACGGCGCGATGTTTTTCGGCGCTCGAACGCGCCGCGCTCGCGGCGACCGACGAAACGCTGACCGACGGCTGCATCTCGCGCCGCACCTGGTCGCGGCTCGCGAAGCAGCTCGACGCGGACCTGCTCGTCGAACTCGTGATCGCAATCGGCAACTGGAGCATGTTTTCGCAGCTGCTGAAGAGCCTCGACGTGCAACTGGAAGATGGCGTCGACGCGTGGCCGCCCGACGGGCGCGCGCCGAAGGCAAGAGCTCGGCGCTCTCGCTAACACCGCGTAGCAGGCTCATGACTGAACCACCGGAGCGCCGCGCCGAACTCGTGCTCTGCGACGACAGCGGCCACGTGATCGGCAAACTGCCGCCGGTGGTCGCCGGCACGCAATGGTGGTCGGAGGTCGAAACCGTCGTACGCGCGGTGCGCGAACGCTTCGGACTCGACGTGACGATCCTGCGACTGCTGAGCACGGATCGATACGGCATGAGGGGCGGCACTGTCACTTATCTCGCGCAAGTCGACGGACGCGTCGAAGCGGAGCCGTGCAACGTCGTGCTGACCGAGCATCCGCTGCGCAACGCCTATGCCAAACCGGGCGGCCCGAAGGCGGACCTCGACTGGGCGCAAGCGGAGCTGGCACGGCACGGGTTGGCGCTCACCGGCGCGCCGGTGCAGGTCAAGACGTGGAATCTGTCGAGCTTGTGGCGTCTGCCGCTCGCCACCGAAGTGGCGTGGCTCAAAGCCGTCCCGGCCATGTTCCAGCACGAAGGCGCCTTCATCGACGCGTTGGGAGCGGATGCGCCAGTGCCGCGGCTGTTCGGTTTCGAGCGCGGCCGCCTGGTGATGCGCGAAATCTCCGGGACGGATCGGTTCGCCGCAACGCTCGACCAACGCCTCGCGATGATCGACATGCTCGTGCGCCTGCAATGCGACTGGGTACCCCGCGTCGATGAACTGTTCGCGCTCGGCTTGGCCGATTGGCGCGCACCGGCGCTCGGTCCCGCGATCGCCGACGTGTTCGAACGCACGCGGGCCGAACTGACGACGCCGCAGGCGCGCGCGGTCGAACGGTTCATCGCGGGCATCGACGCGCGTTTCGTCGCGCTCGCCGAGTGCGGCGTGCCGGACTCATTCGTGCACGGCGACTACCATTCCGGCAACGTGCGTGGAGACGCGCAACGCCTGACGATTATGGACTGGGGCGACGCTGGGGTCGGTCATCCGCTGCTGGACTACTCCGCGTCCATGAGAGGCGTGCCAACGCAAATGCAGCCGCGATTGCGCAACGTCTGGGAGGCAGCCTGGCGCGCGGCGTATCCAAGATCCGACCCGACGCGCGCATGGGACCTGATCGCACCGATCGCCTCGGCGCGTCACGCCGTGATCTACCGAAAATTCCTAGACAACATCGAGACTTCCGAGCGCATCTATCACCGCGACGATCCTCGCGATTGTCTGCAGGACGTCGCCGAGATCGTCGGGTAAGAACGGGGTCAGAGTAACTTATCTCGCAGCGCAAGAAGTTACTCTGACCCCGTTCCTAGCCCTCGAACATCCGCCACTCTGGCATATACGCGAGCCCGAGGCTGACGATGCGTTTCAGCAACGCTTCGTAGCTGACGCCGGCGGTCTTGGCCGACTCGGCCAGATCCTCGTCACGCGTCAGGTTCGGATTCGCATTCGCCTCGAGCAGAAACACGCTGCCGTCGGGCCGCATGCGAAAGTCCATGCGCGCGAAGCCGTTCATGTGCAGCGCGCGATAGACGCGCTTCGCGAGGCGGCTCAGTTGGTCCGTCTGCGCGGGGCTCAAATCCGGCGCGGCACCGGTCGTGATGCCGTGTTTTTGCTGGTATTTTCGGTCCCACTTGACCTTGCGCGTCGCGATGCCGGCCCGCGGCAGAGAGCCGAAATTCATCTCCCACGGCGGGAACGTCGTCAGCTGTGAGTTGCCAATCACGCCAACGTAGAGCTCGCGCCCTTCGATGTACTCCTCGACCAGCGCATCGCTCTGCACCTGTTCGT
>CAYUMA010000255.1:0-7413 GCA_964445675.1 uncultured Pseudomonadales bacterium
CCACGATCTCGAATCCGCGATCCGGCGGCTGCCGCGCGGCGCGCGCACGGTGTTCGTACTGCACGACGTCGAAGGCTGGCAACACGATGAAATTGCGTCACGCGGCGGTATCGCCGTCGGCACGAGCAAAGCGCATCTGCATCGCGCGCGGCAACTGTTGAAGGAGTGGCTCTCAGCATGAATACGAACGACGCAGAGTCGCAGCGCCTTGCTGCGATCACCGGCGAGCTACCGCGCGCGATCGAGCCCGAACGCGATCTGTGGTTGGGAATCGAGGCGCGCATCGCCGCACGGCGGCCCCGTTCGCGCAGATGGGACCTCGCGCTTGCGGCGGGCATTGGCGCGTTGACGGTCGGTGCGCTGTTCATCGGCTTTACGTACAACGAGACGCGGCAGGTTGCCGCGCCCGAGTGGGCGTATCAGCAGCTCGATACGGCGTATCAACCGCTGCGCCGAGCGTCGCTCGAACGTTATCGCACCCGCGCGGATCAGTTGGATCCGCAGCTGCGTGCCACTGTCGAATCGAACCTCGCGATCATCGATCGCGCATTGGCCGAGATCCGCATCGCGCTCGCGAGCCGCCCCAGCGACGCCGCGTTGGGAGCGATGTTGCGACGAACCTATGAACAGGAGCTCGCATTGATCGATGCGGTGACTCCGCCGAGCGCCGATGCGCCGGATGAAATGCGTTATCGAGGCACATTGTGAAAAAACTGCTGATTGGTTTGTTGACGCGTTTGGTGATGCTCAGTGCCACGCATGTCGCCCACGCGGGCGAGGCGGTCGACAAGATGCTCGACGTGAAGCCGGACGGCGTCGTGCGTATCCAAAACGTGCGCGGCCGCATCGAGGTGCAGGGCTGGGATCGCAGCGCGGTGTCCGTCACGGGGACGCTCGACGACCAGACGACGCAGTTCATCTTCGAGACATCCGGTTCGACGACGATGGTCAAGGTCGAAACAGCCGCCAATCTCAATCGCGGCGAAGGTTCCGATCTGGTCATTCGGGTCCCGACGCAAAGCCGTCTCCGCGTCGATCTCGTGTCGGCGGATCTGAAGCTTACGAACCTGCACGGCGGGGTCGACGGCGAAACCGTTAGCGGCGATATCGATGCCGGCGATTTGAGCGGAAGGGTCGAAATCAGAACGGTGAGCGGCGATATCGCCGTTGCCGGCGCCGACGGCTCGGTCACGTTGCACTCCGTCAGTGGAGATATCGCAGCCGACACGAATGCCGAAGCGGTGGACGTCGGTACGGTGTCGGGCGATACGAGCGTGAGCTCGGGAAAGCGCGTCAAAGACGCGTCGTTCAACTCGGTCTCCGGAGACGTCGAATTCAGCGCCGACCTCGCCGACGGCGCGCGCATCAGAGGTTCGTCGACGAGCGGTGACGTGCGGCTTCACGTCAATCGCGATGCGGGGGTCGTCGCCGAACTCACGGCCGGGACCGGCGGCATCAAGAACGAACTCACGAGTGATCTCGCCCGGCGCAATATGGGGAGCCGCGAAGATCTCGAACTCACGCTCGGCGACGGCGCGGGTTCGATCGAGCTGACAACGGTCTCCGGCAAGGTCGAGCTGTTGGCGCGCTGACCGTCACGCAACGAAGCGGCGCGAGGGCGCCGATCGAATCGAACCAGAAGCTGACGTCGGACAGCGCGTTGCTCAGGCGCTCACGTCCTTATCCAGAAATATTTCACGATACGCAGGCCAGGCGCGGCTGCGAACTCCCAGCCGAGCGGGGCGAGCTCAACCTGGTCAAAGCGAACGATCATCGTGCGGATCGCCTCCTGTGCGGTCACGCTAGCGAGTAACGCGCCGGGGCAGCGATGCTCCCCGTCGCCGAACGCGTGGTGGTGCGTATCCGCGCGGGTGATGTCGAATCGATCCGGCTCCGGGTACACGGTGTCGTCGCGGTTCGCGCCGGCGAGCGACAACGTGACCGATTCGCCTTTTGCAATCGGGCAACCGCCAACGACGATGTCGTGCCGCGCGATCCGGTGGGTCTGCACGACAGGCGAGTCGTAACGCAGGATCTCCTCGACGGCGTTGCCGACCAGATCCGTGCTGGCGCGCAGACGGGTCACCTGGCGAGTGTTCGAAAGCATCGCCCTGAAACCGTTGCCGATCAGATTGGCGGTTGCCACGTTGCCGGTCATCAGCAGCAGGTTGCACATCCTCAGGATTGCGGCGTCACCGGGTCCGGCGGCGACCATCGCGCTGATCAGATCGTTCGCGGGCGTGGCGCGCCGCGCAGCGATCGCGGCGCGAAAACACGCGTCGACATCGCGCTGCGCGACCGTCGGCGCGGCGTCGCCCTCGTGATCCGGATGCAGGAATGCCGTCATCAGAACATCGACGCAACGTCTGAGATTTTTCTGATCCTGTGGATCGATGCCGAGGAACTGCGCGAGCACGAGTGTCGAAATCGGGCTCGCGTAGCGGCCGATCAGCTCGATCTCGAATTCCGAGTCTTCGAGTTCCTCGAGTAGTTCGTTGACGACTGCATGAATCCGGGGACGGAATGCCTCCACCGCCGCCGGCGCCAGGCACTCCCTGACGACCTCACTCAGCCGCGCATGCTCGGGATCGTTCATCAGGTACAGTGAAGGTCCGACGTGCGAGTCGAACTTCAGCTGCGTGCGCGCGAACGTATCGGCATTGGCGTCGTTCGGATCGCGCAGCAGAGCAGCGTCGCGTAGTGCGTCGCGTACGTCGTCGTGACGCGACAGAAAATAGCGATTGAGCACCGTGTCGTGATGCACCGGATCGCGTACCCGCATGTCCTCGACGATCGGGTACGGGCTGTCGCAGAAATACGGATCGATCGACGTGAGTTCGAGGCCCGTCGGAATCGGCGGCGGTAGCTCTTCCGCAGGCTCGGTCTCGCCTTCCGGAACCTCTTCAGTCATCGGTCGCATCCGCTAACACGTTGCTGAAAAACTCCGCTAGCGCGGGAGGTTGTCGGTCCGGGCGACGCGGCCGAGGTAGCCGCCGTGATGGCGTTTGCCCCAGTCCGCCTTCGTCACGCCTTTCTGCTCCATCAGCGCAACGGCGATCGCGTCGCTGATTGCGAGCATCACCGCCATGCTGGTGGTCGGCGTGAGCCCCAACGGACACGCCTCGGTGATCTCGCCCATATTGAGGATCGCCTCGCAGTGATTGCGCAGCTCCGAATCCGGATGCGACGTGACGCCGATGATGTGTGTGACGCCGAGATGGCGCGACAACTCGAGTATTTCCAGCACCTCGGTCGATTTGCCGCTCGTCGAGAACGCGATCATCACGTCGTCCTTGCCGACGACGCCGAGGTCGCCGTGCGCGGCTTCGGCGGGATGGATGAAATCCGCCGGCGTCGCGGTGGAGCACAGCGTTGCGGCGAACTTGCGCGCGATGTGTCCGGCTTTGCCGATACCCGTCGTCAGCACTTTGCCGCGGCACGCGAGCAGGATCTGTATCGCGCGCTCGAAGTCGTCATCGATGACGATCGCGCGGATCGCAGCCGCCTCGGTTTCGAGCACGGCGCGCATGCGCTCTTTGATATTCATCGCAAATCACCGCGTGGACGTGAAGCGATGGCATGGTGTCAGATGCGCTCCAACGTTGACAAGGCCGGGTGCCGTCGCGGAGAGTCGCCGCGATTCAATCACTCGATCGAGGCCGATTACACGCGATGAGCGACACCGCGAAAAGCGACACCGCGAAAGGCCATACCGCGAAAAGCGCTTCTCTGGCATTGCTGCCGTGGCCGCGCCGCGTGACGCGCAGCGACGCGCGGCTGCCCCTGAGTGTGGGGCCCGTCGCAGTCGATTGGGTGCGTGTGCGCACGTTGCGGCTCGAACGCGCGGTCGATCGGCTCACACAGCGAATAGCGAAAGTCTGCGGCGGTTGTGCGCCGATCGCCATCGATTGCGGCGTGGCCGCCGCGGTATTTCCCGAACTCGACGACGATGAATCCTACGTGTTGGAGATCGACAGCGCCCAGGTGCGCCTGACCGCGCCGAACGAGTGGGGCGTGTTGCGCGGTCTCGCAACGCTCGCGCAACTGAGCGCATCCGGCGGTCCACTGCCGGGCGTGTTGATCAGCGATTCACCGCGGTTTGCGTGGCGCGGTTTGATGGTCGACGTCGCGCGCCATTTCATCGACGTTGCGACGTTGCTGCGCACGCTCGACGCGATGGCGCTGTTCAAACTCAACGTCCTGCATCTGCACCTGACCGACGATCAGGCGTTTCGATTCGAGTCGAGGAGCTTCCCTGAACTGGCTCGGCTTGGCAGCGATGGGCGTTACTACACCGAAGACGACCTCGGCCGGATCGTCAACTACGCAGCCGAGCTCGGAATTCGCGTGGTGCCCGAGATCGACGTCCCCGGCCACACGACAAGCTGGTTCGCTGCGCACCCGGAATGGGGCGCGATGCGCGATACGCTTGCACCATCGAGCCGGTTTGGCGTGCACGCCGCATGCCTCGATCCCACTGACGAGAACGTTTACTCAGCACTCGCGCGACTGTTCGACGATGTCGCGCGGATTTTTCCGGATCGCTGCGTCCACATCGGCGGCGACGAAGTGAATCCGACGTGGTGGTCGCAGAGCGCGAAGGTGCAGCAGTTCATGCGCGCGCGCGGCCTCGCCGACGTGGATGCGCTGCAGAACCTGTTCAACGTGCGCCTCGCGGATCTGCTGATCGACCGCGGCAAGACGCTCGTCGGCTGGGACGAGATCGCCCACACCGAGCTGCCGCGGACATCGCTTGTGCAAAGCTGGCGCGGCGGCGCGTCGCGCGATCGAGCGGTCGCACAGGGGTTCGATTGCATTTTTTCGGCGGGCTACTACCTCGACTATTTTTATCCCGCCGATCTGCATTACGCGTACGACCCCGACAGTTCCGCGGCGGAGCTCGCGCGCCTCGACGAACGTGTGCGGACGGACCCGCGCCTCGAACACATTCGCGACGGGCTCGCGTGGTTCCGCGAATTTGCGGGCCGCGCGGTCGTCGACACGCCGCCGGAAAACACCCCGCGGGGGCGCGTGCTCGGCGGCGAAGCGTGCATGTGGGCGGAGCTCGTCACCGACGAACTGTTCGAGGGGCGCGTCTGGGGCCGACTGCCGGCGATTGCCGAGCGATTGTGGTCACCGCGATCGCTGCGCGATGAAGCGGACATGTATCAACGGCTTGCGCGGACGCGGCCGCTGCTTGCGGCGTTTGCCGACATCGACCTCGGCGCGCGACAAGCGGCAGCTTTTGCGAGCCTCGGCGTCGTCGCCGCCGAACTCGCGGCGTTGCGCCCGCTGCTCGATGCGATCGAACCGACGAAGTGGTATTCGCGCTTGCTCGGCGAAAAAGCCCTCGGGGCGCGCGTCGCGGGTTCGACTGCGGTCGTCGAGCGGCCGTATTCGGTGGCGACACCGCTCAATCGCGTCGTCGATTACATCGATCCCGCGAGTGAATGGGTGCAACGTTTCAACGCTGCCGTGCGCGACGTGATGGACGGTTCCGCCGACGCGGACGCGACGGCGTTGCTTGCGGCGAGCGCCGCCGGGTGGCGCCGTCAGCGTGACGCGGTGCGTACGATCGGTGAACGGGTGCCCGCGATCGCCGAGCTGAATACGATCTCGATGCGACTCGCCGAACTCTCCGGCGTCGTTGATGCGGCGCTCGAAGGCGCCGCGTCGCCGTCGCACCGCGCGCTGCTCGAGCGGGCGCGGGCGCCCGTGGGTGAGCTGATCATCGCGGTGACGTCGGCGCTCGATGAGTGGCTGCCGACGTAGTGACAGAGCCGCTTTCGGTCGCTGACCGGTTCGCGCTCGAAGGCGCTGCGTGCCGCGCCGAGGCCCATCACGGCGGACACATCAACGACACGTGGTTTGTGTCGACGGACGCCGGCCGGCGTTACGTGTTGCAGCGAATCAATGCGCAGGTGTTCACCGACGCGCTTGGTGTCGCCAGCAACACGGCGCGCGTCATCGCACACATTTCACAGCGCGCGCCGGGATTGGTGCCGCCGCTCGTGGCGGCGCGCGACGGTACCGCGGCCGTCAGCGACGGCGGCGCGACGTACCGCATGCTCGGCTTCGTTGCGGGGCGCAGCCTCGGGGGCCTCGAGACCGTCGCCCAGGCGGCCGCGGCGGGCACGGCGTTCGGCCGTTTCCAGCACGCGCTCGCGGGCTACGATCGCAGCGACCACGTCGTACCGATTCCGCATTTCCACGAGCTCGCAGTGCAGCTCGAACGGTTTGATCGCGCGTTGGAGCACCCCACCGCCGAGCGGATTCGCGCAGCCGCCAACGACGTCGAACGGGCGCAACGGGACCGCACCGCCGTCGTCGGTGAGGCGCTGGGACCGCACGGCATGATTCACGGCGACGGCAAAGTGACGAATCTGCTGTTCGGCGACGATGACAGCGTTGTCGCCGTGCTCGATCTCGACACCGTGATGTGGGGCGCGCTGAGCTGGGACTTCGGCGACCTGGTGCGATCCGCAGCGGCGCTCGGCGACGAAGACGATCCGCGCATCGGCTTTTCGATCGAGCGGTACCGGGCGCTCACGACGGGTTACGTGCGCGGCGCCGGCGATCTGGTAGATGCGGAACTGCGCGCGGCGCTCGGGGCGGCTCCCGCGTACATGGCGTACATGCTGGGACTGCGTTTCCTGATCGATTACCTCGACGGCGACCGCTACTTCCGCGTCGCACACCCAGAGCACAACCTGATTCGCGCGCGCAGTCAGTTCCGGCTGTTTCACCTGATGGTCGACGCGCGCGCCGACATGCACCGTTTCGCGATGAGGGCCTGATCATGTCGATCGACATCAACGGTGTCGCGCACATCTACATCACCGTGCAGGACTTCGAGCGCTGCCGAGGGTTTTATGGCGCGCTGTTGCCGTACTTCGGCATGGTGTGCCTCGTCGACACGATGGAACTCTACTACTGCATCGGCGGCCGCACCGGCATCGGCATCCGCGCCGCCTCGCCGGAGCATCGCGGCACGCCGTTCGATCAGTATCGAGCAGGGCTGCATCACCTGTGCCTGCGCGCGCGCAGCGAAGCCGACGTCGACGCGGTGGCGCGGTTCGTCGCCGACCTTGGCGCGAACGTCGTGCATCCGCCGCAGCATGACGCATGGGCCAATGGCTACTATTCGGTGTTATTCGAAGATCCGTGCGGCACGCGCATCGAAGTGAATCACGTGCCGGGCAAGGGCCACCTCGCCGCCGACGCGCGCCCGCCGCTCGACGCGGACGTACAAAAACACCTTAGCGATCGCTAGTAGCGTTGGTAGTGCCAGGCGTTGCGTTCGTTGCGGATGGTGGCCATGGTGGCTCGTGCCGCCGCAACGCCGGACACCATCTGCAACGAATGCATCGCCTGGCACTTTCCTGGAAACGTGACGCCGCTCCGTCCCCGTTC
>CAYUMA010000256.1:0-8200 GCA_964445675.1 uncultured Pseudomonadales bacterium
ACGCCGCGTGCGTCGCTTACCACGGCCGCTCGCACTTCGAGGCGCAGAACGTGCTCGAGAACGGGTCGGCCGTTCCGTACCTGCTGAACTCCGGCTGGCTCAATCGCGCGTTATCGGCGCTGCCAAACGCAACAGACGACGCCGGCATCGCGATCGCACAGACGATGCCGGTCATCATGCGCGGCGATGCCGTCGTGACGTCGTGGTTCCCGTCGATCCTGCCGCAGCCGAACAGCGACACGATTGCGCGGATCGCGGCGATGTATGCGGCCGATCCGACACTCGACGCGGCGCTGACGCGCGCGCGCAGCGCGCACGAAATGACCACGGACGCCGACACGGCCGCGCAGTTCCCCGATCTGATGGCGGCCGCCGGCGGCTTCCTCACCAAACCGCAGGGGCCGCGCGTCGCGATGCTCGAGACCGCCGGCTGGGACACCCACGCCAATCAGGCGGCGGACTATGGCGCGCTGAACCGCAACCTGCGCGAGCTCGATCGCGGCGTCGCGGCACTGCGCGCGGCGCTCGGCGACGCATGGGCAAACACCGCGGTATTGATCATGACGGAGTTCGGTCGCACCGTTGCGATGAACGGCACGGCGGGCACCGACCACGGCACCGGCGGCGCCGCATTCCTGCTCGGCGGCGCGGTCAACGGCGGTCGTGTACTCGCCGACTGGCCGGGGCTACGCCCCAACGACCTGCTGGAGGGGCGCGACCTGCGGCCGACAACGGACCTTCGCGCGGTGATGAAAGGTGTGCTGGCGGACCATCTTGGCGTGCCGCATGGCCACATCGAAGGGTTGGTGTTTCCCGACAGCGCGGGCGTGAAACCGATCCGGGATCTCGTCCTCGCCGGTGGAACAGGCAGCTCGACCGCGTCGCGCTAGGGCTTCCTCTGCCACCCCTGTTCCGGCAAGCGGATATAGGTGCCGGGTGTGGCCCTGTCGAATATTTTTCCGGCGCCCAGACGCCCGACGTCCTCCGCGGTCACAGGATCGCTCGGCGTCGACGTCTCCCGCGCGACCTTTTCGTACGCGGCCCGACGCTTCGCGTTGATGTCATCGACGAGCGCTTGAACCTCTTTCGTCGGATTTGGCGACACCGCGCCGATAAAGCCCGTCGAATCCTCGCCGACCAGACCTTGTTGTCGCGCCACGTCGAGCGTCAATGCGGCAGCCGCGACCGCAGCCAGCGGCACGAACAGCAGCAATACGCACAGCAATCGTCGAACCATGTTCGGCTCCTTCAGAAAATGTCGCTGTTGTCGTTGATGACGGTGTCGAGCTGTTTGTCGACTTTGACCAGAATCTCATGGCGGATATTCACGTTGAGATTGATGGTAATCGGTTCATCGGTCGCGACCTTCACCGTCGGCGTGCACCCCGGGAGCGTGGCGATCGCCACGGACGCGAAAGCGAACGAAAGAACGAAAGACCTCGGTAACCTCATTGCGATTCCTGCATACGCGGCGAGCGGACGATAGCACAGCAGCCACGCTGACGGATGCTGTCAGTGACTCTCTTCAACGGATGTTGTTCATGGACTGTTCAGGGAAGCCCGTTGCGGAACGTCGTCATGGGCTCGTCGGGGCTCGTCACGGAGAGAAGCGTTCCTCGACCTGATTCGTGATGCGTTCCGCAGCGCGCAGGCTCTCAAGCAGGGCGCGCAGGTTCTCATTCACATTCAGGTTGAAAGCGATCGCGCGGCCCTCCTCCACCGCGGGGTTTGCGCCGCGCAGACGCACGGCGAGCGCGAGTGCGCCGTCGGCTGCCAATCCGACGTTGGCGTCCAGCGTGTCGTAGCGGAAATCTTCGAGCGCTTTGAACGCGAAGCCGAAGCCCGATTGCGCCACCATCGAAGACGCGGCCGCCCCTTTGTAGACCAGGGTGCCGCCGGGCGGTCGCGCCGCGATCGTCCCGTTCACCACCATGAAATTCTCGCCGTCGATCGTGATCGGCAACTTGCCATCGAGGGTCCCGCTGCCCTGGACATCGCCGCCTTCGAGCGCGAGCACCTCCGGCAGCGATATATCAGTGAGTTGGACCTCGAGCGACGCTTTGTCCTGCGCGATGTCGTAGCCGAATTCGCTCGCCGCGAAGCGTCCTCCCAACACCGCGCCGCCAAGGTCGCGCAGCCGCGCGATTCCGTCCGTCACCTCGACGCTCACAGTGACCCCGCTCAGCGGAAAGCCGATGTCGATCGTATCGATGCTGATCGGCGTCGCGGCCACGGCATACGTCTGCGTGTCGAAGCTCACCGGAAAATCTGCGGTCATACCGCTGATCGCATAATCCTCGTAGTGGGCGCGGTCTGCCTTCACGCGGACATGACCGCTGCCGCGATAGCTCGGCTCGTTCGCCAGATCCCACACACCAGTCAACGAAAACTGGAGCGTCCCGGCGTCGAGGTCATACGGCGCCCGAAGACCCGGCAGTTGTGTTGCCAGCGCCGCTTTCTTGATCTGCCAGTCGCCGGCAATCGCGAACTTGCCTGCGCTGCTCGACAGATCGTGCGACAACGTCACGCGCATCGGCAGCGCGTCACGCGAAGAGTGGCTGCGCACGACGGCCGACGCCGACACGAGGGCCGCGTCCAGCGTGGCGCGTTCGAGCGAAACCCACGCGTTGTCGAGCGTGAACGTACGCACGCCGAGGTGCATCGGCGGCAGCGCCAACTTGAAATCGACGGGTCCGAACCCGACGCGCGAGCCGTCCGGCTGCGCGTCGACCTCGAGCGCGGAGATCGTCGACAGTTCGACGCCGTCCGACGGCAATATCACGTGTGCGCCCGAATCGAGCGTCGCCTTGATCGGTCCGTCGCCGATCACGTAACCGCCTTCGAGCGCGACATCGAACAATCGCTGCGGCGCGAAGCGACCGGTGAGCGCCAGTTCCACGCGGCCGCGACCGGAGACGTTCGCAAGCCCCCGCTCCGGCACCAATGGCCAACGCAGGACGCCGTCGAAGTCTGCGAACACGCGCCCGCCGGTCGTCGTCAGCCCGAGCGACGCACCGCTTGCGCGCAGTACGCGGCCCGCCAGCGCAATACGGCTCTTGATCGCCAGATTCTGTTCGGCGTCTGGTATGCCCGTCGCAAGAATCACCGGTGCACCGTCCAGACTCACGACGCCGAGTTCAAAATGCCGGTCTGCGCCCAGCGCACCGCGCACCCGAAACTGGATCGGATTCGACGGCGCCCCCGCAGTGACGACGAGACCGTCGCCGAGCCGCAACTCTTTCGGCGAGTAGTCGATGTCGACTGTCTGATCCGCAACCAACGCCACGCGCTCAGCGAGTCCCGGCCCGATACGCGCCAACTCGGGCACATCCATCGAAAGCTGACCGCCGGCATCGACGCGCACCTTCAGGCTGTCGTCAGCAAACGTGAAGTCGCCGCCGACATGAGCCTGCGCGCGACTGATCGCGGACGTCGAGGCGACGAGTTCGACGCGGTAGCGACCGTCGAGCGTCAGTGCCTTCCATGGCTTCTGAGTCGGCAATGGCCACGCGGCGCGACCGTGGGCCTCGATGAGCACGCGGCCGGACTCGATCGTCGTTTTTGCGTAGGCCGCTGCAAACGCGAGCGGCCGGCCGGACAATTCGATGCGGCCGTCGAGCGTCATCACGCGACGGTCCGCGTCGAGCACCCCGACCAGTGACGCGATCGGCACCGCGGCGTCGCGTTCGAGCAGCGTCAACGCAACGCGGCCGTCGGGATTGACCGCCCCGTTGATCAGCAGTGGCGCCGACAGCAGTGGGCTCTCGACATCGAGATGCAGTTGCAGCACGTCGGGATCGAAATTCACGCTGCCTTGCGCAGTCACGACAGGGTCGGCGCTCGCCACATTGAGTTTTACGACGCTGACGCGCTGCGCGGGAACCAACGACCAGATCGGCGGCGGTTCGAGCGAACCGGTGGGGGGCGCGTAGGTGGCGCCGCCGCGCGCGAGCTGAACCGTCAGCACCTCGATCACGATCGAATCCACTTCGCCGCGCATGAGCTGCGACAGACGGTACGCGATGTGCGTCCGCTCGCCCGCGACCGACGTACCCCGGCTGCGCAGCGAAAAATGCGCGACATCGATACCGTCCCAGCGCGGATAGCCGAATTCGAAGCGACTTTCATCGATACCCCAGCGGGGCAACACGGTCGGCAGCAGTGCGTTCGCCAGCCACGGCGCCGCGCCATAGACGATCACGAGGACCAGCGCGAGTCCCAGCGCGACCCGCTTCGCGGTCACGCTCCGGGGCTCGCCAGAACCGGAATGACGACTCGAGTGGACGGCCGCACGAGCGCGACGTCGAGATCGGGGTTGTACTGGCGCAGCAGCCAGACCGGCACGTTGTAGCGCCGTTCCGCCAGCACCCAGATCGACTCGCCCGGCCTTACGACGTGTTCGCTGGTCGCGACGATCCGGTGCTTGGCAAAAAACGCCTCCTGGACGCCTTGATGATAGGCAACGCGCGCGGTCTCGAACTGTTCGGGCGTCGATTTGGAGAAGTCGAGTTTCAAGCGCTTCCCAACCCGCATCGCGGACGTTCCGCGCATGCCGTTGAGACGCCGCAAGTCGCTCGCGCGAATGCCGAGCCAGTCGGCGAAATGACCGATCGTTTCGTCTTCCTGCACACGGATCGTGCGATCGTCGGCGACCGAGTAGTCGCTCGGATCGGCCAGCAGTTGCTGTTGCACGTCCACCACTTCGACCGGTTGCGGCGATTCCGCAGCCGGCGCCTGCGCCGCCACGATGTCGGGCTCCTCGGTGACGATCACCGGGACCACGATGTCGGCCGGTGCGACCGCAACGGGCGGAACTTCCAATTTCGGAACGTCGACTTGTGCGACTTCGACCTTGGGTGCGTCAACACGCGGTTTGTTCGTTGCGACAACGACCGGTTTCGATGTCGGCGCCGCCGGCTCCGGATAAATCCCCTGATCCACCACAGCTTCCGTCGTGTTCTTCGATATGCCCGCCGGCAGAATCAGCTTCTGCCCCGGTCTGATCCGTGCGGAGCGCGGCAAACTGTTGATCGCGATGAGGTCGGAGACGCGCGCACCGTAGCGCGGCGCGATCGCCGACAACGTTTCACCTTGTTGCACGACGTGGAACAGATCCGGGGTCTGCTTCGAGTTCCACGCATCGCTCGGCAGCGACGCGAGCAACTGTTGCGGATCGCCGGCCGTGTGCGGAATCCGCAGTTCGTAGCCCTTCGGCACACGTTTCGTGCCGTTCCAGACGACGGGCTTGAGACTCAGATTGAATGCCTCGAGCACGTCCGCATCAACGCCCAACGACTTCGCAAGGGTGCCAACCGCGATGTAGTCGGGCAGCACGAGTACGCGGCTGGTGTCGCGCGGATGGCGATCGAGCGGACCAAAATAGCGCGCGGGGTCGTCATCGACGTCGACCGCGGCCAACAGCGCCGCGTAGAAGTTGCGCGACGCAAAACCAAAGCTGCGGCTCTTGTACTTGCGCACGACCACCGCGATGTCGTCGGTGCCGACCTGTTCGATCGCCCGCCGCATTCCCGACGCACCGTGGTTGTAGGCAGTGATCGCGAGCGGCCACGCGCCGGTCACTTCGTAGTTCTGCTGCATCAACAACGCCGCGGCGCGGGTCGAGATGTACGGATCCAGCCGCTCGTCGACGATGTTGTCGATGCGCATGAACCGGCGCCCGGTCGAACTCATGAACTGCCACATGCCGGCAGCGCCGACTTTCGAGCGCGCGGCCGGGTTGAACGACGACTCCACATGCGGCAACGAGGCAATCTCGCGCGGCAGGCCGGCCTCGGTGATGGTCTTCTTGACGTAGTCTTCCCACGCACCGGCGCGGATCAATCCCTCGCGGAAACGATTGGCCTGGCCGAGTTGGAACCGCACCCGTTCGGCCGCGGCGGAGAGCGCGGTCCGGTTGATGTTCGGACCCCACAGCTCCATGACGCGCTGCTCTGCGGCATTGAGGTTGTCGCGCTTGCCTGCGGCGATCGTGCGCAATGCACGCACGTAACGTCCCGCGGCTTCGCTGGCGGAGGAAGTGCGACCGCGATCATTCGCATTCGACAAGCGCACCGTTTCATAAACGATGTCGAGCTTGAGGTCGTCGTGGACGAAGCCCTCGCTGGTGGTGATCTCGGTGTACACCCGCCGCCAGAACGTCACCGCCGGCTCGAGTTCGCTCGGACGCAGCAATGGTTCCACAGCGGCGCGCGCGCCGGTGGGCGTCACGATCAGCAATAAGGACAACAGCAGGGTGGAGCGGATAATCATGCGCGCACATCAAGACCGAAGACGCCGCGCATTTCAAGGGGTGCGATTGTGAGGCGACACCAACCTCTTTATCCTGCGCGCTCGTTGCAAGCATATTCGGAAGGCGGCATGGCCGGCCTCGTCCTGTATCACAGTCCCGGTTGATGAGAGTCGCTGCAACCACCGCGACGCTGTGTGGAGCCGCGCTAGCGGCCTGTGTTGCTGCGCTCGCGGCGTGTGGCGCCAGCGCCGGCGACACACACGAATCAAATCCCTCCGTCTGGACCGACGTCGCGCCGGCCGAGTCACGCTGCGCGAACGGCGCGCCATGGAAGTTCTGGTATCACGCGGGCGCCGCAGACAAGCTGGCAGTGTGGTTCGAGGGCGCCGACGCGTGCTGGAATGCCAAGCAGTGCGAGCGCATGGTGCAAACCGGCTCTGCCGCAGCGGCGCCCGCTCCCACCGGAATTTTCGATACCGGCCGGGCCGACAACCCATTACGCGGTTTCAGCATCGCCGTGTT
Source organism: uncultured Pseudomonadales bacterium (assembly GCA_964445675.1). GTDB lineage: Bacteria > Pseudomonadota > Gammaproteobacteria > Pseudomonadales > Azotimanducaceae > DATJGR01. The sequence continues at coordinate 6,773 of CAYUMA010000256.1, forward strand.
GCGCAATTGCACCGGCGATGCGCACATCGGTCGCCGCACAACGCAGTATCGGCGCGCCGACGCAACGCAGTTCACGTTCGCGCACGAAGGCGCGCGCAACACCCGCAGTGCGCTCGACCATCTGCAAGCGCACGCCGCGCCGCACACTGTGTTCGTCGGCGGCGACGGTACCGGCGCGATTGGTGCGGCGTTCTGGGCCGCCGAGATCGGCGATCGTTTCGGCGCGGCACAACTGGTCGTGCTCGGCGACTCAGCGGGCGGCTATCGATCGCTCGGCGCGAACACCGCGCTGCGTGCGTGGGGCGTGCTCGACGCGTTGCCGGCGCTGCCCGCCTACGCCGATCCCGACCGCGTGTTTTTCGAATCGTTCTACATTGCCGCGGCACAGCGACATCCCGCCGCGCGACTGGGTCAGGTCAATTTCGCCGAGGACGCGGTGCAGCGCCGCTTCATGTCGCGGTTGGGCACCCCGGTCGCCAAACTGACGAAACCGTTGACGTGCAATCTGAACGAGGTGCGTATCGACGCGCCCGGCTTCCACAGCTTCATCTATCCGGGGACGCGCCACACGCTGCTGCGCACCGACGCGATGTACTCGACGCGTTGTCACGGCCACAGCCTCGTCGGCTGGATCGATGATCTGATCGCGGGCCGTCCGATCGAGAACCAATGGTGCGAAGACGCGACGACCACCGCGGCACTGACGCAGCCGAACCCATCACCATCGTTATGACCGGCGCCGCCGGCCTTTAGGGGAGACACCATGACACCACGTACGTTGTTGCTTGCCTGCGTCGCCGCCCTCAGTGTGACCGTCAGTGCGGTTGCCGCGGATCTATCGGTCGGCGATCCGGCGCCCGACTTCACACTCGAAGGGACGGACGGCAAGACCCACACGTTGTCCGACTACAAAGGCAAACAAGCCGTCGTACTCGCGTGGTACCCGAAGGCCTACACGAGCGGCTGCACGATCGAATGCAAGTCACTCGCCGAGAACGGTGATCTGATCAGGCGCTACGACGTCACCTACTTCATGGCGAGCGTCGACTCGCTCGAGAAAAATCAGGGTTTCGCGGCACAGGAGAAGGCCGACTTCCCGCTGTTGTCCGATCCGACGAAGGAAACCGCGGGGGCGTACGGCGTGCTGAACATGATGGGCATCGCGAGCCGCCAGACGTTCTTCATCGGCGTCGACGGCACGGTTCTCGCGATCGATCGCAACGTCAACCCGGCGAGCGCGGCGCAGGACATCGCCGCGAAGCTCGGCGAACTCGCAATCTCCAAGCGCCCATGACCGCGTCGGCGCCCGCACTGCGCCTGTCGCAGTATTGGCCGCGCCGCTTCACGCTGGTGCTGTTGTCCTTTGGCGCGGTATTCATCTGCTACATGGATCGCGTCAACATCTCGGTCGCGATCATTCCGATGGCG
>CAYUMA010000257.1:0-1838 GCA_964445675.1 uncultured Pseudomonadales bacterium
ATCATGATCGAAGAGGCGAAAAACGATGCGCGCGCCGAAGGCGAGCGGCAGAAAGGAGCAGCACTCGCCGAGATCGAGCAGGACGTGAACCGGGCGAAGGAGAAGCTGCGCGCCCAAGTGGCAGCGTTGGCGCTGGCCGGCGCGGAGAAGATCCTGCAGACGTCGATCGATCGGCCGCGGCACGCGGAAATGCTGGCGAAGCTGTCGGCCGAGCTGTGATCTGAAGCCATGGCTGAACTCGCAACGATCGCTCGTCCCTACGCCAACGCCGTGTTCGATGTCGCCAAACGCAACAATGCCATCGATGCGTGGTCGCGCCAGTTGGCGGTGACCGCTGCAGTGGCGGGCGATGCGTCCATTAACGAAGTGATCGAGTCGCCGGCCGTCACGAGTGTGCAGAAGGCGAACACGATCGCTCGCGTTTGCGGTGACGATCTGAGCAGCGAAGGAAAGCAGTTCCTGCAAGTGCTCGCACGCAACAAGCGCCTTCACCTGCTGGCGGAAATCAGCACGCAGTTCGAGGCATTGCGTGCGCAGGAGGAGGCTTCGCTCGAGGTGGAGGTCATCAGCGCGTATTCGCTGAACGAAATTGAACAACAGCACCTCGTCGAGGCGCTGAGTCGACGGTTCAAGAAGGAAATTCAGCTGACGAGTCGTGTCGATGAGTCGCTATTGGGCGGCGCAATCATCCGCGCCGGTGACACGGTCATCGACGGTTCGGTCCGAGGCAAACTGAACAGGCTGGGGGAGTCGATCCAGCGGACGTGACGCTTAGATGCTCCGCAATTCGAATCAAGTGTGAGGACAGGAAATGCAACAACTGAATCCATCTGAGATCAGCGACATCATCCGGTCGCGGATCGAGAGTCTCGATGTTCGCGCGGAAGCGCAGAACGAGGGGACGATCGTCAGTGTCTCGGACGGCATCATCAAAATCCACGGCCTCGCCGAGGCGCAGTACGGCGAGATGATCGAGTTCTCGGGCGGCGTCTACGGCATGGCGCTGAACCTGGAGCGCGACTCGGTCGGCGTCGTGGTGCTGGGCGAATACCTGAACCTCTCCGAGGGCATGAAGGCGCGCTGCACGGGTCGCATTCTCGAAGTGCCGGTCGGTCGCGAACTCCTCGGGCGCGTGGTTGATGCGCTCGGCAACCCAATCGATGGCAAGGGTCCCTTGAAGACGACGCAGACTGCGCCGGTGGAGAAGGTGGCCCCGGGGGTCATCGCGCGTCAGTCGGTTACACAACCCGTGCAGATCGGACTCAAGTCGATCGATGCGATGGTGCCGATCGGACGCGGGCAGCGCGAACTCATCATCGGCGACCGGCAGATTGGCAAGACCGCGATCGCGGTCGACGCGATCATCAACCAGCGCGACTCGGGCATCAAATGCATCTATGTCGCGATCGGCCAGAAGATGTCGACGATCGCGAACATTGTCAGAACGCTGGAAGAACACGGCGCGATGAGCAACACGATCGTCGTCGCCGCGAGTGCGTCCGATCCGGCGCCGATGCAGTACATCGCCCCTTACTCGGGCTGTTCGATGGGCGAGTTCTTCCGCGACCGCGGCGAAGACGCGTTGATCATCTATGACGACCTGACGAAGCAGGCGTGGGCTTACCGCCAGATTTCGCTGCTGCTGCGTCGCCCTCCGGGACGCGAGGCATACCCGGGGGACGTGTTCTATCTGCACTCGCGGCTGCTGGAGCGCGCATCTCGCGTCAACGCTGAGTACGTCGAGAGGATCACCAACGGCGAAGTAAAGGGGAAGACCGGATCGCTGACCGCGCTGCCGATCATCGAAACTCAGGCAGGTGACATATCGGCCTTCGTGC
>CAYUMA010000258.1:0-7203 GCA_964445675.1 uncultured Pseudomonadales bacterium
TTCAGCGACCGACGTGCCGTGGCACACGATCAAGCCGCTGCCCGACGATATCGAACAAGCCGAGTGTCAACTCGCGACATTTTTCACCGAGGTCGAATTCGTTGCCGGCGACGTGCCCGCGCGCTGGATTGCCAATACGACGCCGGACTATTTCGAACCGCGGCAGTGTTTGCTCGCGCAGGTGATGGATGAGTCGCGGCACATGGACGTATTCCGCAAACGCGCGCTCGCGAACGGCGGTGGACTGATGCAAGCATCGGGCGGCACGGCCGGTGTCGTCGGCAGCATCGACCTCGCGCGCGACTTCACCGAGATGTCGTCGCGGCTACACATCTCCGGCGAAGGCGCCGTGTTGACGATGTTCCGCATGGGCGAGCTGATGGCTTACAACGAGGCGGAAAAGGCGATGTACCGGCTGTGCGCGCAGGACGAAGCGCGCCACGTCGCATTCGGCGTGATGCACATGCGCTACATGTCGGAGACGGCGCCGCAGCGGCGCGAAGAAATCCAGTGTTATCTCGACGAAGCGGAGCGACAGATCCTGGCGGGTTCGCAGAACCCGGCCGGGACGCAGACCGATTCCAGCGAGGCGCTGGCGATCCTGCTGGGGGGCGGCAAGGACAAGTACGACGAAGGCGTGCGCAAGTTGATTGCGATCCGCCGCCGCCAGGTTCAGGAGTACATCAAGCGCGTGCGCTCGACCGGTTTCGGCGATCGTTTCGACAACGGCCGCTCGACGCTCGTTGCGACGTTCGATCACCACGCGGCCGCCTGATCCGCTCATGACCGAAAAAACCGACGGCAAAACTGCGCCCGATCCCGCTAGGGTGGTCGGGCTGCCACCGAGCGGCGACGCGGGGCCACCCGTTGCGCATTCCTCTGCGCAACCCGTTGCGCTGTCCCCAGCGCAACCCCCCCCGCCGAATCTGCGCTGGATGGGCAAGTCGCATCAGTGGGGCACGCGCGTAAAGCCCAACAAGCACGGGCTTCGGCTCGGCGATCTGAATGTCGGCATCTATGGCGAGGTGCCGCCGGTGTGGACCGATCAGACACGGCTGCCGCGCGGCGCAGTCGCGCGCCGCGGCGTGCCGCCCATCGGTTACGCGGTTCGCGACAAGATAGATCTGTGGGCGGATTCCGCGGCCGACATGTATGAAGAGGCGATTCAGCGACGCTGGGCGCCGGCGACGAGTATTCCGTGGAGCACCGTCGAGCCGCTCCCCGACGACGTCGAACGCGCGATCTGTCAGGTGTGCACCGAACTCTGCCAATACGCAAACGCCGACGTCGAGAGCGTGACGTACTGGCAGACGCAGATGGCTTACGGCTACCACGAGGTCAAACAGTTCCTCGCGACCGTGAGTTTTGACGGTGCCAGGCACATGGAGGTGTTCCGCAAGCGCGCATTGTGCAACGGCGGCGGACTCGGACTCGAAGGCCCCGGCGAGGTCAATCGGATGATCCTCGAAAGCCGCGGCGGCTGGACGGAAGCGGCGTTGTACCTGTTCGTGATGCGCGGCATTTTTACGCAGACGCTGTATCGCTATCTCGAACGCTACGCACACAACGACGCCGAGCGCAGGATTTTTGCGCATTGCCTCGAAGACAAAGCACGCCACCTGACGTACGGCATCGATCATCTGCGCTACGCGATCAACCATCAGGACGATCAGAACCTGATCGTCACGCAGCTGTGCATCATCGGCGAGCGCGTGCTCGTGCGGGAATTGAAGGACGTCGTGTTGCGCGAGGCGCTCGCGATCGTGTTCGGCAACGGCATCAACGGTGCGGACGCGGGCCTGAAGATTCACGATCGCCTGATGGCCGACTACATCAAACGTTATCTCGCCACGTTGAAGTGGTTGGGCGTCGAGCGAACGTTGTTGTTCCCCGACGAACTCTCTGCGTACTTGAAGGTGTCGTAAATCATGCCAGCGGCATTCCCCTCGAAAGACTGGTTCGACAAAGTGCGCGCGGTGTTCAACGCGGACGAATCGTTCCAAGGCGGTGGCGGCGGCGCGTGCAACGCGCTCGTCGGCATCAAGATCGGCACCGATTCGTTCCTGCTCACGTTCGAAGGTGCGGAGTGCAGCGACGCGCAGAAAGTGCAGGACGGCGACCTCGCTGCGGCCGATTTTGTGCTCGAAATGCCGTCTTCGGACTGGAAAGAGATGGTGCAGAACATCGCCAAGAACGGGCGCGCCGACCTGAATCACACGTTGAACACGCTCGACCTCGGGCGTCCCGACGGACTGTCGCACTCGCTGCACGGCGATCAGTACCGCGAAGACTTGTTCTTTCGGTACAACCAGACGATGCAGTACTTCTTCGACGCGTCGGCGCGCGTCGCGACCGAATTCGCAGAGTAGTCCGCAGTGCCGAAAGAAGTGCCAAAGACTTCGTTGAATCTGGCGCTGTTGAACCAAACCCGTGACGCGGTGAACGCGGATCGCGAATTTCGCCGTTTGGGCTCGTGCGATGCGCGCGTCGGCATCAAAGTCGGCGAAGCGGCGTTCGTCGTCGAGTTCGTCGCATTCGAATGCGCCGAGGTCGCTGCGATCGATGTCGATGCGCTGCGCGATGTGGACTTCTATCTCGAATTGGATCCTGCGTCATGGAAGGGCTATCTCGCCGGTCGCCGCGCCGGGACCGCACCGACGCTCGTCAGCCTCGACGTCGACACGCGTGGCGGCATCGTCAAGGGGACGGATCCGCTCAAGACGCTGAAATTCGAGCGCTACCACCTGACGCTGCAGTCATTTTTCGACACAGGGGCGCGACTCGCGGCCTGATCGAGGCTTGTAGCTTTGGCTGTCTACGAATTCCGTTGCGCGGATTGCGGTGAACTCACTTCCCATTGGTGCGCGATCGCCGATCGCCCGACCACGGTCGTCTGCCAACACTGTGGCCGACCGGATGCCGCCCGCATCGTGTCGCAAGCGTCGGTGCGGCGATCGAGCGCGAGTAAAGTCGCGCGGCTCGATCCGAAGTACGACCGGATGGTCGATCAGGCGATGAAAAATACGCCGGAAGGCGACCCCGACCGCGTGCTGCGACGGCTGAAGCCGTTTCCGAAGGACGGGGATTAGTGAGACGCTAGGATTAGATATTTCAGACGAGGGGAAACCGATGCCAAGCAAAGAACTCGAGGCGGTGATGGCGGCGATGGCGGCGCGACCGTCGATGCTCAACGGCTCGATCGAAGAGCAGCGCGCCGCAATGGAGGCGCAGCTCGGCGCATTGCCGCTACCGGAGAACGCCGAGGTCAACGAGATTCGCATCGGTGCGCTGGCGGCGGATTGGGTGACGCTGCCGAACAGCGCGAATCGGCGCGTCGTGTTGTATCTGCACGGCGGCGGCTATTTCATGGGTTCACGGCGCAGTCATCGCGAACTCGCGACGCGCATCGCGCGCGAGGCGGCAGCGCGCGTGCTCGTGCTCGAGTATCGATTGGCACCCGAGCATCCATTTCCCGCGGCCGTCGACGACGCGACTGCGGCGTATCGCTGGTTGCGCAAGCGAGGCGTGGCGGCGAGTTCGATCGCCATAGCGGGTGACTCGGCCGGCGGTGGGCTGACGCTCGCGACCTTGCTCGCGCTGCGCGATGCCGGCGATGCACTGCCGGCGAGCGCGGTGTGTTTGTCGCCGTGGACCGATCTCGAGGCCACCGGCGCGTCGGCGCAGCCCGGCGGCGCCGATGATCCGATGGTGCAGGTCGCGGCATTGCGCGACATGGGGCGCATGTATGCGGGGGACTCGGTGCGCAATCCGTTGGCCGCGCCGCTGTACGGCAACTTCAAGGGACTGCCGCCGCTGCTGATTCAGGTCGGCACGCGCGAGATCCTGCTCGATGACTCGACGCGCGTCGCCGACATCGCGCGTGCAGCGGGGGTGACGGTGCGGCTCGAAATCGAGGAGGGTGCGCCACACGTCTATCAGGCCATTCCGGGATTGCCGGAAACGACCGCCGCGTTGAAGCGCATCGGAACGTTCGTGCGGGAACGCGTGCCGGCGTAGCGGGAGCGCTACGGCGAGTTGGACTGCAGCGCGTAGACCAGTGCGACCGTAAACGCCGCGCCGACGATCAGAATCAACACGAACGTGCCCGTCGACAGCGTGCCGGACGCGTCCGGGGTTTGGTTCCCCGCCGTGGGCTGCGTGGGTGCTTGCGCGCGATTGCGAAACAGCAGCAGTGCCACGATGACGATGATCGTGCCCGGAATCAGAAATTCGACGATGTAGCGCATATGAGTGTCGTGTCCCGGACGCGTGCGCCAAGGATAAGCCGCGATGTCAGGTCTGTGCCACCCGCAGGCGCGCGTGAAAATACGTGCCACCGATCGCGCGATCGAGCGTCGCGAGGTGCAGCTGACACGCATCGATGAACGCGTGCAGCTCGGCATCCTTGAGCTTCGCGACATCGACGCCCGCGAGAAACCGCATGACGCGATTGATCGCGGCGAGCGGCTTTTGATTGCGCGGCAGCGAACGCAACGACGATCGGATTCGGCTCGTGCAATACGCGAGCGAGCGTGGCAGTTGGTCGTTCTTGAACAGAAATTGGAGTACCAACGGCTGCTGAATGGGTTCCTGCATCACGAGATGATAGGTCTGCATTGCATGCAGCGAGCGCAACACCGAGCGCCACTGCAGCTGGCTGTAGGGTTCGAGCCCCTCGGTCTTCTCGAGCATGTCGACCGAACGGACGTCGATGATGCGCGTCGTCATGTCGGCGCGTTCGAGGAACTCGCCCATGCGCAAAAAACTCCACGTATCGCCGTGCACCATCGTGCCGGATAAAAACCCGCCGATGTGCTGTACGCGGCGCATCACCCCTTCCATCGATTCGGCGGTGCGGCTGCGCGACTGCGCGCCTGCGATATTCTCCTTCGCGTACAGGAACAGGTCGTTGATGTACTCGAACGCGACGCGCGGCATGATTTCGCGAATCGTGCGCGCATTCTCGCGCGCCATCGACAGCGAGTTCAGCAGCGAACCCGGATTGTGCAGGTCCGCCGTCAGATAGCGCACCACACTGCGCTCGTCCGGCGTTGCGTACAATTCGTTGAAGTGGGTTCGATTGCCCATGATGTCGATCAGCGATGTCCACGCGAGCGGAATCTGGCGGGGCAGATCGATGAGCAGGTTGCCGTTGACGTTGACGAGTCGGGCGGTGCTCTCGGCCCGTTCGAGGTAGCGTCCCAACCAGTAGATTCGCTCCGCGGTCTTCGACAGCGTGTGTTGTTTCATGAGACGTCGACGACCCAGGTGTCCTTGCTGCCGCCGCCTTGGGACGAATTGACGACGGTCGAGCCTTTGCGCATTGCGACGCGCGTGAGGCCACCGGTCGTGACGTACGTCGCCGCACCCGACAGGATGAACGGCCGCAGATCCAGGTGGCGCGGCTCGGCGTGATTGCCGACGAGCGTCGGCGCGCTCGACAGCACCAGCATCGGCTGGGCCATGTAGTTGCGCGGATTCGCGAGGATCTGGCGGACGAATTTCTTGCGCTGCGACCGGGTCGACTGCGGGCCGATCAACATCCCATAACCGCCCGACTCGTTGGCCGGCTTCACCACCATCGACTCGATGTTGTCGATCACATAGTCGCGCGAGTCTTTGTCGACGCAGCGATACGACGGCACGTTCGGCAGAATGGGATCCTCGCCGGTGTAGTAGCGGATGATCTGCGGCACATAGGTATAGATCACCTTGTCGTCGGCAACACCGCAACCCGGCGCGTTGGCGAGCGCGACATTGCCTTTGCGCCAGGCCCGGATCAGTCCCGGCACGCCGAGCGTCGAATCCTTCCGGAACACCTTCGGGTCGAGAAACAGATCGTCGATGCGCCGATAGATGACGTCGACGCGGATCAAGCCCTCGATCGTGCGCATGTAGACGCAATCGTCTTTGCCGACGACGAGGTCCGAGCCTTCGACCAGTTCGCAGGCCATCGCCTGCGCGAGGTACGCATGCTCGAAGTATGCGGAGTTGTAGATCCCGGGCGTCAGCACGACGACCTCCGGACTTTTCGTGCGCCGCGGCGACAGCGATCGCAGCGTGCGTACGAACTGATCCGCGTAGTCATCGATCGGCTGGATCCGGGAGTCCTGGAACAATTCCGGGAAGACCCGCTTCATGACCTCGCGGTTCTCGAGCATGTACGACACACCGGACGGCACGCGCAGGTTGTCTTCGAGGACATAAACAACGCCGTCGACATCGCGCACCAGATCTGTGCCGCAGACATGCGACCAGACGCCATGTGCGGGACTCACCCCCATACACTCGGGGCGGAAATCCTTCGACTTCTCGATCAGTTCGCGCGGCACGATACCGTCGTTCAGAACGTGCTGCTCGTGGTAGACATCGTCGATGAATCGGTTCAGCGCATTGACGCGTTGTGTGAGCCCGCGCGCGATGACGTCCCATTCACTTTTGATGACAAGTCGCGGAATGATGTCGAACGGCCACTCGCGATCGATCGAGCCGCTGCCTTCGCCGGTGTAGACGGTGAACGTGATGCCCATCGTCCGAATTGCGACCTCGGCGGCAGTTTTGCGTGCGGTGAGTTCGTGGTCCGAGAGCCCGGCCAACATGCGGCAAAGATTGTCGGCGCCTGGTCGGGCGCGCCCACGCTCGGTGATGAGTTCGTCCCAGATTCCGGTGGCTTGGTATTGCGTCCAGTCGATCGCCATTTTTTTCTCTGTTTTGCGACGTCATTCTAGAGTTACGTCGCACCCGTTTCCTAGCGTGACATCCTCGTTCGCGGGAAATCCCGTTAGAATGCGCGCCTGCCCGTGATGGTTGGTCGTCGATGCTCGATGGATCGGTTCACCCGGACTATGCCGACGTCGCGGCGGTCTTGATTCGTCAGATACCCAGGAAATCCGCTGGCGGCGCAGCGGTGTGCGTTTATCACGACTCGCGCAAGGTCGTTGACGTATGGGGCGGTACCCGCGATCGCGATCGTAACCCGTGGCTCGCGGATACGACCGCACCATCGTTCTCGACGACGAAGGGAGTGATGTCGACACTGCTGCACATACTCGTCGACCAGGGCCTCGCCACCTATGACGATCCGATCGCGCAGCACTGGCCCGCCTTTGCGGCGAATGGCAAGGCGCAGATCACGATTCGGCAGGCGCTGTGTCATGAGGCCGGGTTGTATCGCATCGATGAAATGATCACCCGTGCCGACGA
>CAYUMA010000259.1:0-7015 GCA_964445675.1 uncultured Pseudomonadales bacterium
GTTGAAGTTGGGAGTTGAATCAGCCGCCGAGGTTGTACCCTTGTTCGTCGTGCAGCGACAGGTCGAGTCCCGCTTCTTCTTCTTCTTCGACGACCCGCAAACCAATCACGACGTCGATGACTTTCAGAATGATGAAGGTCGCAATGCCGCAGTAGACGATCGTCGCGAGAACGCCGATGACCTGCTTCATTACCTGACCCGCGATGCTGACCCCTTCGGCGAGGCCGATGCCGCCGAAGGAAGCGTCGGCGAATACGCCGGTCAGCAGCGCGCCGATGATGCCACCGACTCCATGCACGCCGAATGCGTCGAGCGAATCATCGTAGCCGAGTGCGCGTTTGACCTTGACGACTGCGAAGTAACAACCCAACCCGGCCGCAACACCAATCGCGAGTGCACCGACCGGTCCGACATAACCGGAAGCCGGCGTGATCGCGACGAGCCCGGCAACGGCGCCGGAGGCGAGACCCAATGCACTGGGTTTGCCGTGGGCGAACCACTCCGCGAACATCCACGTGAGCGCGGCTCCCGCCGTCGCCACCTGAGTGACGAACATTGCCATGCCCGCGCGGCCATCGGCGGCGAGTTCGCTGCCGGCGTTGAAGCCGAACCAGCCGACCCACAACATGCCGGCGCCGACGAGCGTCAGCACGAGGTTGCTCGGTTTGATCGGCGTATTCGGATAGCCGCGCCGCTTGCCCAAGACCAGCGCCGCGACGAGTCCCGCGATACCCGCGTTGACGTGGACGACGGTGCCGCCGGCAAAGTCCATCACACCTATGCCTGCGAGCCAGCCGCCGCCCCACACCCAGTGCGCGATCGGGGCGTACACGAACGTTGCCCACAACGCCGTGAACCACAGCAGCGCCGAGAACTTCATGCGTTCGGCAAACGCACCGACAATCAGCGCCGGCGTGATGATTGCGAAGGTCAGCTGAAACGTTGAAAAGACCGACTCCGGAATGGTGCCCTTGAGTGTCGTAAAGGAAACGCCGTTGTGGAAGGCCTTGGCCAGGTTGCCAATCATCCCGCCGACGTCGTCGCCGAACGCGAGGGCATACAGGTAGACCATCCACAGCACCGTGACCAGACAGGTGATGACGAACCCTTGCATCATCACGGACAATGCGTTCTTACTGCGGACCATGCCGGCGTAGAACAGCGATAACCCGGGTATCGTCATGAACAACACCAGCGCCGTCGACGTCAGCATCCACGCGGTGTCACCGGAGCTGAGGACGGGCCCCTCATCGGCGAGCGCGAAGGCCGGCGCGAGCATCGCGAACAGCGAAGCGGCCACGGCCAGTCCGTTCTTCAGACGTATCCGTTGGATCATCGGGTCCCCCTAACTATGTGTGACTGTTGGTTCAAACCACTATCCGATCGGCATTCACCGACCATCTCGGCATCGAGTGGGCAGAGTGCCGCGACATCGCCAGTGCACTGGCACGATGCGTGCCAACTCATGCATGGTGGCGTCGCACCAGCAGCGACGCGGCGCTGTCGACGTTGCGTACCCATGCCGGCTGGGTCGCGGCGACGCGCTTCGCCCTAAAACAGGGCGGCATTTTTGAGCGAGCGCTAGGATGGTGCGGCGTTTTGTGGAGGTGAAGGATGACTCGGTGGGACTGGCGGGCAGAACTCGGGCGGCGGCCGTGGTGGATGAATCTGATTTTTGGATTCTGCGTCTACATGACATTCATCTACATGCCGTTCGACCTGTTCGTGAAGCCCGTGGCGGTCGATGAGGAAGTCTGGTTCGGGGTGCTGTTGCACGGTTGGGCCGCGAAGCTGACGGAGCCGCTGCACTGGGCGATCTATGGGGCGCTCGCATACGGATTCTGGAAGATGCGACCGTGGATGTGGCCGTGGGCCGCGATCTATGTCGCGCAGGTCAGTGTCGGCATGCTCGTGTGGAGTCTGCGCGACCCGCGCGGCAACGTCGTGTTGGGCTTGATCGCGGCGGCCCTCTTCCTGGTGCCGACGATCGCACTGTGGCGGGCGCGGCCGCGCTTCGCCCGGGAGGTTGGGTCCTTGTAAGCGACCGAGCGCTTTGCAACGTCCGTCACATTGCGAGCGTCACACCGACGCGATACTCCGCGCGACCTGATTCACGCGAACTCGTTGCGGAGCCAATCGATGCCATCACGCGCCGGTGAACCCGACACGACGCGATTGCGCGGCAGTCACGTCTTTCCGGCGCACGGGAAGTACTACTTCAACACGCGCGAAGGCGTTGACGTCGGGCCGTTCGAGACGCGCGACGACGCTCAGCTCAACTCGACGCGTCTGCGCTTGATCCTCGCGGGCATCACGGACCCTGCACTCGCCGCAACGGTCGTGCGGCGGTATACCGACATTCCGATTGCGGCCCGACGGGACTTGCGCTCGTTGCTCGTATACGTCGCGAAACATATGCCGGTGGGGCGGCAGGCGAAGCGTTAACACCGCGCGCGGGGTCGCGGACGGTTTGGCATTGTTGCGTCGTCCCCTATCATTGGCGCCCGCTTGTCAGTGCGAGTGATCCAATGAGCCAGCCGTCGCACATCGCGCGCATCCTCGTCGCCAATCGCGGCGAGATCTCCATCCGCGTGCAGCGGGCGGCGATCGAGCTCGGCATCGGCACGGTCGCGGTGTTCTCGCAGGAAGATCGTTTTGCGCTGCATCGCTTCAAAGCCGATGAGGCGTACCTGGTCGGCAAGGGCAAGACCCCGGTGCAGGCGTATCTCGACGTCGAGGACCTGCTGCGGATCGCGGCCCAGGCGAATTGCGACGCCGTGCATCCGGGCTACGGCTTTCTTGCGGAGCAACCCCAGTTCGCGCGTGACGTGCTCGCCGCCGGCTTGATCTGGGTCGGGCCGCCGCCCGCGGTGATGGAGACGCTGGGCAACAAGGTGGCCGCGCGCGCGCTGGCGCAGAGCGTCTCGGTGCCGGTATTGCCGGCGACCGGGCCGCTGCCGCGCGATCCGGCCCGCGTCAAAGAACTCGCCGCAGCGATTGGCTTTCCGTTGATGGTGAAGGCGAGCTGGGGCGGCGGCGGGCGCGGTACACGAGCGGTGCGCAGCGCCGCACAACTGGATGATCTGCTCGCGACCGCCCGCAACGAAGCGTTGACGGCGTTCGGCAACGACGAGGTCTATCTCGAGAAGACGGTGCAGCGTGCACGGCACGTCGAAGTGCAGATCATCGCCGACACGCACGGCAACCTGGTGCATCTGTTCGAGCGCGACTGCACGGTGCAGCGGCGCCATCAGAAGGTCGTCGAACGCGCGCCGGCGTTGTTCCTGACCCAGGCGCGCCGTGACGAACTGTATGGCTATGCGCTCGCGATTGGACGCGCGGTCGGTTATCAGAACGCCGGCACGGTCGAATTTCTCGAAGATGTCGACACCGGGGCGTTCTACTTCATCGAAGTCAATCCGCGCATCCAGGTCGAACACACCGTCACCGAGAACATCACCGGCATCGACATCGTCAAGGCGCAGATTCTGATCGCGGGCGGCGCCACGATCGGCAACCCCGACAGCGGTGTGCCCGTCCAGAGCGAAATCCACGCGTACGGTCACGCACTGCAATGCCGGATCACCACCGAAGACCCGGAGAACAATTTCATTCCCGATTACGGCGTCGTGTCGGCGTATCGCAGTCCCGCAGGCTTCGGGATCCGCCTCGATGCGGGTACCGCTTACGCGGGCGCTCGCATCACGCCGTACTACGATTCGATGCTCGTCAAGGTCACTGCGTGGGGACGCACGCACGAAGAGACAGTCACGCGGATGCGCCGTGCACTGAGTGAATTTCGCATCCGCGGCGTGCGGACGAATCTGCCGTTCCTGCAACAACTGCTGCTGCACCCGCAGTTCCAGTCCGCGCAGTACACGACGACCTTCATCGACGACACGCCCGAGCTGCTGAAATTTCCTGACCGCACCGATCAGGTGGGTCTTGTACTCGGTTTTGTCGGCGACGTGATCGTCAACGGCAATCCGGAAGTGCGCGGTCGTGCGGTGCCGCAGGAACGTGTGATCCCGAAAGCGCCGCTGGTCAGCAAAGACGCACCGCAGCGCGGCACGAAGCAATTGTTGGATGAACTCGGCGCCGCAAAATTCGCGCAGTGGATGCGCGCCGAGCAGCGTGTACTCGTCACCGACACGACGTTGCGCGACGCGCATCAGTCGTTGCTCGCAACGCGCATGCGCAGTCACGACATGCTCGAGATCGCGCCGGTGTATGCACAACTGTTGCCACAATTGCTGTCGCTCGAATGCTGGGGCGGCGCGACCTTCGACGTCGCGATGCGATTCTTGGGCGAGTGTCCGTGGGCGCGGCTCGAAGCGCTGCGCGAGCGCGTGCCCAATATTCTGCTGCAGATGTTGCTGCGCTCGGCGAACGCGGTCGGCTATACGAACTACCCCGACAACGTCGTGCAGTATTTTGTGCGGCGCGCGGCGGCGAGCGGAGTGGATTTGTTTCGTGTCTTCGATTCGCTGAATGGTGTGGACAACATGCGCGTTGCGATCGACGCCGTACGCGACACCGGTGCGATCTGCGAAGCGGCGATCTGTTATACCGGTGACCTGACTGATCCCTCGAGCACCAAGTACAACCTCAAATATTACGTGCGTATGGCGCGCGAACTCGAAGCCGCCGGCGCGCACGTGCTCGGCATCAAGGATATGGCGGGGCTGTGTCGCCCGCGCGCGGCGTCGATGCTGGTACGCGCGCTGCGCGAAGAGGTTGGGCTGCCGATTCACTTTCATACGCACGACACCAGCGGCATATCCGCCGCGAGCGTGCTTGCGGCGGTCGACGCGGGGTGCGATGCGGTCGATGCGGCGATGGATTCGATGAGCGGACTGACGTCGCAGCCGAACCTGGGCTCGATTGTGGAAGCACTGCGCCACGACCCGCGCGCGACCGGACTCGACCCGGAACACATTCGCGTAATTTCCCGTTATTTCGAGCCGGTGCGCGGCTGTTATGCGGCGTTCGAGAGCGATATCCGTTCGGGCGCGTCGGAGGTTTACGTCCACGGCATGCCGGGCGGTCAGTACACGAACCTGCGCGAGCAGGCGCGTGGTCTTGGCCTGGGTGATCGCTGGAACGAAGTCGCGCAGACCTACGCGCTGGTCAACGAGATGTTCGGCGACATCGTCAAGGTGACGCCGACATCGAAGGTCGTCGGCGATATGGCGCTGATGATGGTGACGAGCGGGTTGGATCGCGCGGCAGTGCTCGATCCGACGCGCGAAATCGCATTCCCCGAGTCGGTCGTGTCGATGTTCCGGGGCGACCTCGGGCAACCGGACGGCGGCTTTCCGACGGCGCTGCAGAAGAAAATTCTCAACGGCGCCGCGCCATTGTCGGGTCGTCCGGGCGCGTTGCTTCAACCGGTGGACCTCGCAGCTGTGCGCGTCGAAGCGGAGCTGAAATCGCAGCGGCCGTTGACCGATCAGGAATTTGCGTCGTATCTGATGTATCCGAAGGTGTTCCTCGATTGGAACGTTTACCGCGCCCGTTTTGGCGACGTCAGCGTGTTGCCGACGCCGGTATTTTTCTACGGCATGTCGCCCGGCGAGGAAGTCACGATCGACAGTGGTCCCGGCAGGACGCTGATCCTGCGATATGTGGCTGTCAGTGAGCCGCACGCGGACGCAACGCGCACGGTGTTCTTCGAACTGAATGGCCAGCCGCGTTCGGTCAACGTCGCGGACCGCGCGCTGCAACCCGATCGCGCGCCGGCTCTGCGCGCCGATCCGGCCAATCCCGATCACGTTGGCGCGCCGATGCCGGGCATGGTTGCGACCGTTGCGGTTAACGCAGGCGACGAGGTCACGCGCGGCGACATGCTGTTGTCGATCGAGGCGATGAAGATGGAGGCCGGCGTGCGCGCCGAGCGCGATGGGCGCGTCGCACAGGTGCTCGTCAAGCCCGGTCAGCGGATCGAGGCGAAGGATCTGCTGCTGATTTTCAATTCGGAGCGTTGAACGTCATGGGGTTCTTGGCTCCAACCGAATCGGTATGGCGCGGTCGCGACCACCGACCATCACGCCGATCAGCGCATCGCGCCACCCGTATTTGCGTCGCATCGCTTCGTTGACGAGCGTTCGTTCGTCGGGCACCGGAACCGCGACGTAGTCGGCGACGACGTCGCCGCGTTGCACGCGAATCGCCGGTTGCGCTGCGAGTCGGACGTACCAGGCTGATTCCGAGTCGCCGGCGCGCAGCCACTGCGCACCTGCGTGATCGATGATCCACACGCGCGTCGTCGCGTCTTGACCCTTCGCATCCGTCGTGTGCAACACGACAACTTCGCCGGTCTCCGACGCAATGGCCTGCGCTAACAGCAACACGATTGCCACCGCGAGGAGCCCACCGATCACCCGGCCGAAAATTCTCATGCATGACTCCAATTTTGTGATTTGCCGTAGAGCGCCAAGCGTAGCCGAGTTCGACCGTCGGCGTTTTTTCGCGATCGCGGCTTCGATGCGACAATGCCCCGCGTCCCGCCGGTTTGAATCCGCTCGGCTGAGCGCGGCCCTGCGTTCAATAGCCCCGTTGGCGCGCGCGGCGGGCGACGCGCAGCGACTCGGCGCGTGTGGTGATGTGCCGCGCCAGCATCCAGAACCGCAGCTGCAGCTGTTCGAAGCCAGACAGACCCTTCGCGCCGGTTCTCATCGGCGCCGGCGGATCGCCGGCTTGCCGACGCGGCCGGCGCAGCAACAGCGCGCCAACGATCAGCAGCGGAATACCCGGGAGCAACGGCAACACCAGTCCGACCACGCCGAGGCACAGACAGAGCAGCCCGGCGCCGTACCGGGCCGGCCTGCCGATGGCGGGACGGGCGGGGCGATCGTTCGAGTACATTGACAGTAGTCCGAGGTGCGTTGACGTCTGAATAGCAACTGCTGTGCCATCGCTCAAACGATTGATTATGTTGATATTTGTAAGGGGTCGCAGACGGACTGCTGGTCAAACCGACCAACTACTGGTGAATCGCGGCAATTTGTTGCAG
>CAYUMA010000260.1:0-3373 GCA_964445675.1 uncultured Pseudomonadales bacterium
ACAAGCCCACGTGTGATCGTTGCCGCGACGAGCTCGAAGTGGCACTCGCGGAAGTCCAGGAGGTCGCGCGCGCGTGCCCGGCCGACAGCGCAACATTGAAGAAGGAAATCGTGCACGGCGTCATCATCGACCGTTGCCCCAGCTGTGGCGGCGTGTGGCTCGATCAAGGCGAACTCGATCGAATGAATCAGGAAGTCTCCGAGGAAGTGCTGAAGGCGATGGCCTACGGTCGGCCACTCGGTTGATAAACAGACGTGCGTTGCTGTGGTTGCTGCCCGCAACCGCCTATCTGGCATTCTGCTTCTGGTACACCGATTTAGCAGGCCCGCTGACACCGGCCGAAATCGAGACCTACGCCGGTCGCTTGGCGCACAGCGGCGCCGCACCCGATCGAATCGAACGGATGCGTACGTTCATGCGCGCGGACAGCGGGCGCCAATTGCTGATGGTCAACGTGCTCGACATGGCGCAGACGCCGAACCTGCCCCCAGGCGCGCCGCCCGACGCAACTGCCGAGGATCTGCTCGATCACTACATGGAGCATATGTATCCGGCGCTATTCGCACGCGCGTGTCATCCGGTCTTCGTCGGTGACGCCGTGTACGACGCGCTCGATATCGTCGGCATCGACGGCGCACAGCACTGGACCCGCGCGGCGTTGATGCGTTATCGCAGCCGGCGCGACCTGATGGAGATCGCGACCGATCCGGCATTCAGCGGCCGCCACGCGTTCAAGATCGCCGCGCTCGAAAAAACGATCGCGTTTCCGGTCGAGCCCGTGCTGTATCCGAGCGACGCACGGCTGTTGCTGTTCGTGTTGTTGCTGGCCGTCGTCGCGGCTACGGATGTTGCTATCTACGGTCGGCGGCGCAGTCGTTAGCCTCGCGACACGCGAAGGATCGCGATCAGGAGATCGCTCCTACACATCAGGCACACCAATGTAGGAGCGGTCTCCAGACCGCGATGGTCGGTGCCGCCGCGCTGGGAATGGCGATCTGGAGGGGAGATCCCTCCCACAGGGATCGCCCCCACGAGTCGCCATCAGAGCACCTCGCCGAGCCGCGAAAGCGCCACTGCGAACCTGTCGGGGTCGTACGCGATGCAGATGCGCAGGTAACGCTCGTTCTGCGCGTCGTCGCGCGGACCGAACGCCATCCCGGGCGCGACACCCACGTTGGCAGTCGCGAGCAACTTCTCGGCAAATCGCAGACTGTCGGTCATGCCGTCGATCGCGATGAATCCGTAGAAGCCGCCGGGCGGCTCGGCCCAGCTCAGTTGCTGGTGCTGCCCAACGAATTCACCGAGCTGCGCGCGGTTGCGGCGGCAGCGTTCGAGCAGCGTATCCACGAATGCATCGCCCCGCTCGATCGCAGCGATCGCGCCGTGCTGCACAAAACTCGTAGCGCCGGTATTGCTGACGACCGCGACCGTGCCGATCGCTTCCGCGAGACGCAGCGGATGGATCATCCAGCCGATGCGCCACCCGGTCATCGCCCATGCTTTTGAAAAACTGTGCACGATGAAGACTGCATCGTCCGGTTCCGCGGCGCTCGCAAACGTCGGTGCATGGCGACCCTCGTACACCATCGGGCCGTAAACCTCGTCGGCGATAATGCCGATGCCGCGCCGTCTGCATTCGTCGAGCAACTCGCGCTGCTGCGTGGTCGACATGATCCACCCCGTCGGATTCGACGGCGACGCAAAAAAAACCGCCTTCGTGCGCGGATTCATCGCGCTGACGAGTTCGTTCATGTCGAGTCGCCACGGGCCATCCGCGTCGCGCTTCAAGCGGACGAAGCGCGGCACGCCGCCGGCCACTTCGATCGCCTGGAAAATGTTCGGCCACATCGGCGACACGACAATCACTTCATCGCCGCTGCGCACCAGACACTGCACGGCAATCATGATTGCGAGCATCGCCGAACCCGGCACCGTGATGCGCTCGACATCGACGTGCGCATTCGCGCGGCGCAACATCCAATCGCGAATGCCGGCGCGCAGTCGGGGCAAGCCACGCGATGCGCTGTAGAACGTCTGACCGTCGTCGAGCGCCTGCTTCACGGCGTCGCGAATGAACTGCGGCGTCACGAGGTCGCTCTCGCCGAACCACAGCGGAATCAACCCTTCGCGATTGTTGCCCTGGCGACTGATCAGGCCGATCCCGCTCGGCAGCAGATCGACGATCGCGGGACGCACCGGATCGATCAAACCGCGCATCGAGTCAGCGCAACTTGTCCAGCGCGAACGCGAGCACGCCGTCCGCGTCGACCCGTGTCTTGTAGCCTTCGAGGAACACCTTGCCGACGATCTGCCGCTGCGGATTCACGACAAACACGCCCGGGTACGCAACGCCGTACGCCGCGTCGCCCGGCTCGTATTCGGTGTTGAGCACGCCAAGACTTTTTACGGACGCGGCATCGATGTCCGCGAGCAACGGATAACCGATCGCATATGTGTCACTGAATTTTTTCTGCAACGCCGGCGCGTCATACGTCAACGCGACGACACCGATACCCGCTTGTTGGAAACTCTGGAGCCGACCTTGCAACTGCACGAGTTGCTTGATGCAGAACGGTCACCAATCGACGCTGCGATTGACGAAAATCACGAGTCCTTTTGCGCCCATGAACTCGTCGACGTCAGTCACCTCACGGCCATCGTACAGCGCGTGAATGGTCGGCATCGGTTGGGCGGTCGCGACGCCCGGATCGTAGGGATCATTGTCCGCCGGCACGTACATGTTCGCCGTCACCCGGTCGATGACCGCGGCCAGCAACGGTTCCCGAAACCCGTAGATACCCGCGGCCGCGACCGCGACGATCCCCAGTGCGATGTAACGTTTTTTCATCGTCTCCCAACTCCTGCGGACCCACGCCGCGCTTGTAGCATAACCACATCGTCCGCCGTTTCTAGAGCCACACGACGATCTGCGCGGCAAACAGATGTTCGCCATTGATCGAGCGGCCGGCTTCATCGGACAAACTGTACTGGGCTTTCACCTGGAGGTGCGCCGTGTGGCGATAGCCGAGCGCGACGTCGAGCCGCCGCATGTCGCGGTTCCACGTGGCGCCCTGCACCGTGTCGAACCACGACTGATTCCAGCGCGCACCGAGCCAGACCTGCGGCACGACCTTGAACCGCCCCTCGATATAACCGGACAGCGCGTTGACGTCGCCGATGCCCGGCACATCGAACCGCGACTGCACGAGTTCACTCCAGAACTGCACGCGGCGATGCTCGTACGCGGCATCCAATCCCCACGTGGTCTGGTCGAAGTCGTCGATGTCGCGACCGGGACCCAGCAGCGCGCCCGCGCTCGACTGTAAATACGGCCCGCGGCTGAACGAACTGCCGAGCGACCACTCTTCGACCG
>CAYUMA010000261.1:0-2382 GCA_964445675.1 uncultured Pseudomonadales bacterium
GAACATACAAGCGATTTACTATGGCAGGACTCCCCTCCAGACCGCGATCAGCACCAACACATCAACGCGGCCGCAGCAGGCACAGCAGATCGTATTCGAGCTCCCCGACGCGGCGGCCGCTCGCCGCCATCACGATGTTCGGCACCGAGCCGTCGATGTGCGCTTTCGCCTGACCGGCAAGGCCGATGGCCCAGCGCAGCGTCCCGAGCACTTTCCACCAGTGAAAACGTTCGGCATCGAACTCACCCCCCGCCGCCGCATATGCGGCGATCATCGGCGCGCGCCCTGCGAACCCGCCGAGTTCGTTCGCGTCCTCGCCGAAGCGCCACGTGCGCACGCACGGCCACGCGAGATCCGCCATCGGGTCGCCGACGCTGGCGCCTTCCCAGTCGAGCAATGCCTCGAGCCCGTTCTCGGAGACGATCAGGTTGCCGTTGCGCGCGTCGCCGTGGATCAGCACGCAGCGCCGCGGTGGCGACGGTCGCCTTGTGGCGAGCCAGCGCATGCCGAGACTGATCACCGGCGACGGTTGCAACAATAGGGCGACCTGCTCCTCGAGACGCAGCAACGACGTCGCAGCCGGATCAGCGTTCACCGGACGTGCGAGGTGCGGCGGAATGCGCTCGTTGGGGATAGCGTGCAACGCGGCGAGCGCTTGCCCGAGGCGCGCCGCGATTACGTCGCCGTGCGCGAGCTTGGCGACCAGCCGCAGCACGCGCCGCGGCACCGTCTCACCGGCGATGCGCCGCGTGATGAAGAAGCCGCCGCCGAGAAAGCTCGGATCGTCGCTGTCGAACACGACGTGCGCGACCGGCACCCCCGCTGCTTCTGCGACGCGGATCGTCGCCGCTTCGAGCACGATCGGCGTCAGCTCGATGTTGGCATTCGGAATCGCCGTGACGACCAGTTCGTGCCGCGTCTGCCCGTCGTCGGCGTCGAAGAGCACATTGAGCCGCCGCGCGCCGGCGCTGGTGACGCTGAGCCATGGAATCTCGACGTTGCGTTGCCACCGCTGCGACAGAAATCGAATGAGCCCGTCGCGCACCGGGTCTGTCACGGCGTCAGTCACGGTAGTTCAACCGCCGCATCCCATGCGTCGTAACCCGGCCGAATGATCGCGAGTTTCGCGCGCGCGATTTCCATCAGCGCCGGCCACGCGCGTTCGTGCGCGATCAAGCCTTCGTCGATCGCCGCGACGACGCGTCGATTCAGTTCGAGCACGGTGTCCGCCAGCGCAGCGGGCGCCGCCGCGCCGGGTTCAATGTCGAGCAGTCCGCACAGCAGCGCGTGCTCGCGGCGTAGCGACGCGCCACCCAACGCCTGTTCGCGCTGCAGGATGCGAACGAGGTTCGCGGCGACACGGCTGCGATACGCGAGCGGTCCGTCGAGCGCCGGTATCAGTTCCGCTTCGAGGTACTCGGCCACGGTCGCCAACAGCTCTTCCTGCGTCGGTCGGTCCTGCACGATCCGGCTCTACGACCGCTCTATGCGTCGGACCGCGCGGGAATCTCGCGCAGTTGTTCCGCATACGGCGTCCACCTCGGCGGCGTTGAAAAAGCTCTCGATGACGACAGCGCCCGCACGCCGCCATGCCTCGAGATGTTGTCGCGAAAAGCGCTCGCTCATAAGCGCTACGTTGCAGCCTGCAGCGGTGGCACGCAAGAGCCGGGTCGCGCGTTTTCGCATAACATCGCCTTGTCGGGATTGTCCCGAACGCAACCTGTATGAAGAGGAAGACGGCATGAGCGAGCTGCTCAAAAAAGAATTTTCGAATCTGGGTTTCGATCCGGACGCGCTGCGCGACAAATATCGCGCCGAACGCGACAAGCGCATTCGTACCGACGGCAATGACCAGTACGTCGAAGTGACCGGCAAGTTCGCTCACTACGTCGACGACCCGTACGTCGAGCCGGGCTTTACGCGTGAACCGCTCACCGACGACGTCGACGTGTTGATCATCGGCGGCGGGTTTGGCGGACTGCTCGCCGGCGCGCGTTTCCGCGAAGCAGGACTCAAAGACATCCGCATCGTCGAGGCGGGCGGTGATTTCGGCGGCACGTGGTACTGGAATCGTTATCCCGGCGCGCAATGCGACATCGAGTCGTACTGTTATCTACCGCTGGTCGAAGAACTCGGCTACATCCCTAAAGAGAAATACTCATACGCGCCGGAGATTTACGAGCATTCACAGCGCATCGCGCACCACTACGGGCTCTACGACACCGCGTGTTTCCAGACCAAAGTGACGGAGCTGCGCTGGGACGAAGACGCTGCCCGTTGGATCATCTCGACCGATCGTAACGATGCGATGAAGGCGCGGTTCGTGGTGATGGCCACGGGACCCCTCAACCGGCCGAAGCTGCCGGCGGTTCCGGGCATCGA
>CAYUMA010000262.1:0-2144 GCA_964445675.1 uncultured Pseudomonadales bacterium
GGACTGGGGCGATTCGAAATCTGAGCGTCAATCCGGTTCACCAGAATACGTTGCTTCAATTGAATCAGACGGACGTGGAAATCGCGGCACTGCGAGGCGCCATCGCGCAACACGAATTGGAAATCAATCGGCTGCGTACGTTTGTCAACACAGCGCCCGATGTCGAGCAACGATTCGCCACGCTCAATCGCGACTACGATGTGACGAAGGCGCAATACGCCGCGTTGGTGGAGCGCATGGAGAAAGCCCGTATTTCCGAAGACGCCGATCGCACTGGCATCGATCGCTTTCGTGTGATTGATCCGCCTGCCGCAGCGACGGATCCGGTTGCGCCGAATCGTCCGATGCTGATTCTCGCTGTTTTGGCCGCTGGGCTTGCGGCCGGATTCCTGGTCGCGTTGTTCGCACAGCAAGTGCAGCCGGTCTTCAGCGGCGCGCACGAGGTGATGCGTGTGACCGGGCTGCCCGTGCTCGGAACAATCAGCGCCGTTTTGACCGATCAGGTTCGCGCCGCGCGGTCCCGCGACATGACGCTGCTCGTGGGGACGTGCGCCGCGCTCGTGCTCGCCACGGTGTTGCTGCTGATATCTCAGAATCGCGCTGTGGAGGCGATCCACGCCATGCTCTCGATGGGAGCCGCCAGTTGATCGCGAACGCGGCAGCCTGATCTTCGTGTTCCACACCCGATCGAGTCGACGCCGCGCGGGCGCGTTGCGACAGCGGCGCGCGATCATGGGTGCTGCGCGCTGGGTCGTATGTGCCGTTGCGATCGTGAGTGTCGTGCGGGCGAATGGCGCGGAGCTCGCGGACCGCGACCTCCAATATGCACTGTCGGTCGGTGCGCTGTATTCCGACAACATCAACCGCGCCCCGACAGATGAGGAGACCGCCACGATCGGAACAGCTGGGTTCGACTTGCGCGCGCGCCATGAGAGCCAGCGCCTCAGTTACCGTGCGGACTCGAATCTCAACTACCTCAACTACCTCGATACGGACCTCTCCGATCAGGTCGTGGGACGCTTCGATGGTTCGGCAGCGCTGGCGCTGATCCCGGACCGTCTTTTGTGGATCGTTCGAAACGACTTCGACCAGACCAGGATCGACAATCTCAGCCCCGCCGCCCCGAGCAATCGCCAGAATCTGAATCAGTTCGCAACGGGACCCGAACTGAACTTGAGAGTGAGTCAGAGCGTCTCCGTGCAGATGTCGGCGCGTTACGGGCGCGAGACCTACCAGGAGAGTCCCTCGGACACGGATCGTTATGGCGGCGAGGTGCGGCTTCTGCGCCAGTCGGACGAACATACGACGATCGGCATCGGAATCAGCACGGAACGCGTCGAAACGGAGGACAGCGCGTCTGCCGTCGGCGACTACAGTCTTAACGAAGCTCTCGCGTTGTACCGCACGACTACGCCGCGAACGGGTCTGGGGATCGCCGCAGGCTATGGCAAGGTCGACGGCGATGACGATTCGCAGGACGATCCGATTGTGCGGATCCAGATATGGCGAAGAATTTCGTCGTTCTCGTCAGTCCAGATCAATCTGTCGCAGGACTATTCCACGAGTGCGTTGCGCTCACTCGGCGATTCCGTGTTGTCGGACGTCGTCGTGTTCAGTGATTACGCGCTGGCCCAATCCGATCCCTACCGCGTGAGGCTCGCGAGTATCCATTGGTTGTCCGAATTTCCGCGGACTCGAATCGAATGTGGCGCACAGACGGGCAAGGAAGATCACTCGAGTGGCGCAGACGTCAATCGCAAGCTCACCGGTTTCAATTGCAACGTAGGACGGCGTTTGACACCGACGGCGGAACTGCGTCTGTTCGGCGGGTGGACTTCGGACGATGTCGACGGCGCAACTTACGATTCCGGTGACGATACGATTCTGGGGTTGGGCTTCCTGTGGAATTTCGCTCGTACGCTCGCCGTGACCGTTCAGGTCGCGCGTTTTGAACAGGCCAACGCCACAGAGAATGGCGCATGGTTGCGGCTTTTCTACGCGCCAAACGGCATGGTGCAGACGACCTTAGGGGACTTGGCACCCAATTGGCGATGAGTCAAGCGTGAGTCATATCGGAGAGATCTCGTCTCGCCGCGATGAAGTCTCAGTTGTGATGACGTCCCCAGTCCGGACCGTGATGCATA
>CAYUMA010000263.1:0-6923 GCA_964445675.1 uncultured Pseudomonadales bacterium
TGCGCGGCGCAGTACTGCGCGATCCAGCGGTTGTACGCATCGAAGCAGGCCTTCTTGTAGTCGAAGTCCTTGTGGTTACACAGCAGCATGCCGACCGTCGGATAAATCACCTCGGCCGCGACCCCGTCGCGATCCTGATCGAGCAGGCGCGCGTGCGGGTCCCAACCGCCCCGATGCAGATCCTCGAACTTGACGCCGGACTCGGTGATCTCCTCAGGCAATTTGCCGGCGGCCGCGACGAGCCCGAGGTGAATCGGCCGGTCCATGCCGTCGATGACGAACACGTCGCCGTGGTCGTGCGTCGCGACGATGTGCGGTGCGCGGTCGCGAAACGCACGATCGATGTACTGCGTGTACGTATCGGGATGTTCGGTGATGTGTGAGTCCGCGGAAATGATCGGATAACTCATGGCTTGGCCCTGTGCAGGTACCGTTGGACTATTCACAGCGACCGAAGCCGCGTCAAGCACCGCGGCGCATTGCGCTCCCGTAGCCCCGCGCGCGTCGCCGCCGTGTGTGTTGCTTTGCGCTGCCACGCCCTCCAAGCTCGCCGCAACGCGAACGGTTGGGTCAATCGTAGGAGCGATCTATTGATCGCGATCGTCGTGGCGATTGCCGCGGAATCGCGATTTGGAAATCGCTCCTACGGGTGGCGCGTATTTGTGAACATGAGGAGTACGGACAATGGAAATGCGACGCCTCGGACGCAACGGACTCGAAGTGCCGGCGTTGTGCCTGGGCACGATGACGTTCGGCTTTCAGGTCGATGAACCGCGCAGCGTCGAGATCCTCGATGCGGCGTTCGAGCACGGACTGACATTTCTCGATACCGCGGATGGCTATCCGCTCGGCGGTTCACTCGACACGGTCGGCGCCACCGAGTCCATCATCGGCCGCTGGATGCAGGCGCGCGGCAATCGCGACCGGATCATCCTCGCGACGAAATGTTTTGCGCCGATGCGCCGTGGTCCCAACGCGTCGGGCTTGTCGCGCCAGCACATCATCGAGTCGATCGACGCGAGTCTGACGCGCTTGCAGACCGACTACGTCGACCTGTACCAATCGCATTCATTCGATACGCGCGTACCGATCGAGGAGTCGTTGCGCGCCTTCGACGATCTCGTCAGGGCCGGGAAAGTGCGGTATGTCGGTTGCTCCAACTATCCGGCGTGGCGGCTGGGACAGGCGCTCGGCGCTGCCGATCGTCTGGGCCTCACGCGCTACGCATCGCTGCAGCCCCGATACAACCTGTTGTACCGCGAGATCGAGACCGAGCTCCTGCCACTGGTGCGCGCCGAAGGCCTCGGTGTGCTGTGCTACAACCCGCTCGCCGGCGGCCTGCTGTCGGGTAAGCATCGCCGCGGCGACGACCCGCAGCAGGGCGGCCGCTTCACACTCGGCGCCGCCGGCGCGATGTACCAGACGCGTTACTGGCAGGACCCGTACTTCGCCGCGGTCGACACGCTCGCCGCGGCGTTGCGCGAGCGCGGCGTCTCGATCGTCAGCGTCGCGGTGAGCTGGGTGTTGCGTCAGGCCGGCATCACGTCGGCGATCATCGGCGCGAGTCGCGCGGAACAACTTCCTGCCAATGTCGCAGCGCTCGACGTCGTCTGGGACGACGAACTGACGAAAGTCTGCGACGCGCTGTGGTGGCAGCTGCCGCGGCGACCGGTCAACGAGGGTTATCGCTGACCTGGCTGGTTGTAGAATCACGTTCGAACAAAAAAGATGGGGGAACATCGCAATGGCAATCGAAGAAGGTAAAGCGGCGCCGGCGTTCAGTCTGAAGGACGCTGACGGCAAGACTGTGGCGCTGAAGGATTTCAAGGGTAAAAACGTCGTCGTGTACTTCTATCCGAAGGACGACACGCCGGGTTGCACGAAGGAAGCCTGCGGGTTCCGCGATCTGTGGAAGGAGATTCAGAAAACCGGCACGGTCGTGCTCGGCGTCTCGGCGGACTCCGGCGCGTCGCACCAGAAATTCATCGCAAAATACAAACTGCCGTTCACGTTGCTGTCGGATCCGGACCGCACCGTGATGACGGCGTACGGTGCGTACGGCGAAAAAATGTTGTACGGCAAAAAAACCATCGGCGTGATCCGCTCGACGGTATTGATCGGTCCCGACGGCCGCGTGCGCAAACACTGGCAGCGCGTCCCGAAGGCCGAGACGCATCCGGAGAAGGTGCTCGAAGCGCTGGCTTGACGGATCGGAATCGGTCGGCGGGTCCTGGTGCAAATGCGGCCGGCGCACGTTCCGCACGAAATGCAACGCCTGGCACCAAAGGTGCGCACGATGACTGATGCCGACACGTTCTACACGGACCACTGGAAACACATCGAGGACGAACGCCTCGCACGCTACGAGCAGATGTTCGTGTGGCGCGCAGAACAGATGGGGCTGCTCGCACCCGCGGGCATCGCGTCCGGCCAACGCGTCGTCGATCTGGGTTGTGGGCCGGGTTTCCTGAGTCTTGCGGTCGCCGAGATCGTGGGCCATGCCGGCGCAGTCCACGGCTTCGACATCAATGCGCGCTTTGTCGCCGACGCAACACAACGCGCCAAGGAACGCGGCATCGCGCACGCAACGTTTCACCACGTCACCGGCGCCGCGCTGCCACTCGAAACCGCGTCGATCGACGTAGTCATCGCGAAGAACGTGCTCGAATACGTACCCGACCTGCGCGCGACGCTCGCCGACGCCGTGCGCGTGCTGGCGCCGGGCGGGCGGCTGCACGTGATCGACAGCGACTGGGGCTTCGTCATCGTCGAGCCGTGGGGCAAGGCGACGGTCGATCGATTCTTCGCCGCGGCCGCGCCAGCATTTCGCGAACCCCACATCGGTCGCAAACTGCCCGCGGCATTTCACGCGGCGGGTCTGACGGACATCGATGTTCGCATCGTGCCGATCATCGATCGCAGCGGCGCGCTGTTGAGTGTGTTGCGCAACATGCGCAGCTACATCAGGACATTCCAGACGCTGCCCGACGCCGAAGTCGACGCACTGCTGGCGGCCGCCGAGCGCGGCGTCGCCGATGCGACGTACATGGCGTGCCTGCCGCAGTTCCTCGTGACGGGCACACGAGCCGCCAAATGACAAGCAAGCGAGGGTGACCGTCATGACTTACGAAGACGTCAAAACGTACCTGGAACTCGCGGCCGCGTTCGAGTCCATTCCATGCTGAAGTGCACGAAGTCGACGGGCGTGGAGCGCTGAGCCATGTCGACGATCAAGACGGCAGGCGCCGAGATTTATTACGAAGTTACCGGCACAGGTCCCGCGTTGCTCTTTTCGCACGGCGCGGGCGGCAACGCCGCGAGCTGGTGGCAGCAGGTCCCCGCGTTCAGCGCCGATCATCGCGTGATCACGTTCGACCATCGCGGCTTCGGCCGCTCGCGCTGCGCGGTCGATGCGTTCTCGGCGGCCGCGTTCGATGCAGATGCACTTGCGATTCTCGACGCCGAGAAGATCGATCGCGCGGCCGTGGTCTGTCAGTCGATGGGCGGCTGGACCGGCGTCCGCCTCGCCGTCAATCATCCACAGCGCGTGCGCGCGCTGGTGCTCGGCAATACGCCGGGCGCGATCTACAGCGATGCGTTGCGCGACCACATGCGCACGCTGACGGCGCGGCCGCCGTCGGGCGATCTGACGGCGCTGACCCTTGGCGCGCCGTACCGCACTGCGAAGCCCGCGGGTGCTTATCTGTACACCGCGATCACCGCGTTCAACACGAAGCCGATGCCGATCGCACAACTGATGGCGCGCGACGCATTCATCGCGCCCGAGCGGCTGCGCCCATTCCCCGTCCCGGTGCACATGATCGTCAGCGACCTCGACGCGACGTTCCCGAGTGCGTTGTTGACTGCAACCGCGGCCTCGATCGGCGCCCCGGTGTCGATGGTTCATGGCGCGGGACACTCGACATATTTCGAAAAGCCGGCGCAGTTCAACGCCATCGTGCGCGAATTCCTGGCCCGTCACCCGTGAGCTATCCCCGCTCCCACGCAGCGCGGACGCTGCGGCTGCTCGTCTGCATAAGCCTGTTCGCGCCACTTGTGAATGTCTGGGCCGAGGCGGCGCCGCCGCCCCCCATCGACGCCGTTGGCCAATGGTCGAAGCAGGCGACCCAGCGGATGTTCGAAATCAAAGAGAGACTGGCCGCGCCATCCAACGTGGCGCAGATGCAAAGCGGGATCAGCGCGGCGCGGGCACGCTTCGATGCCAGCCTCGGTGTCGTAGTTGCGCATCCGGACTCGACCGCAACGTTGACAGAAACGGCGTTGCGCGACGCGCAACGCGAACTCGACTCCATTTCGCGCGTGGCCGAGGCTATCAACGGCACGCTGACGCAACGCAGCGCGAGCCTCGAAGCGCTGATCACGGAGCTGACGCAGACCCTCGCGCGTGCCAAGGCGATTCAAGCCGATCCGAACCAAGGCGCGCTGACCGAAGCCTTCCGCGCGCGGCTCGATCTGATCGTCGGCGACGCGACGCGCTCGCTCGCTCTTGCGCAGCAGCAGCTCGATCAGATCGCGGCGCTGCAGAACGAAATTCTGGTCATCGAGGAGCGCGAACGCATCGCGCACGACGATCTCGCGCACGCAGAAACTGAGCGCAACAAGGCGCTGTTCGAACTACAGCAGCCCCCGCTGTGGCGCCTCGACGCCAGCGAGTTCGCCCGTTCAGTTTCGGGATCGAGTCGGTTCGTCGGGCAGGCCATCCCCGTCGCGATGCAGTTCGCGTCGGACCATCCGGTGCGTCTGCTGTTGCACTTCGTCGGTTGGCTGCTGAGCTACGCGCTGGTGGTTTATCTGCGCCGGACGTTTGCGTCTGCCCCAGTGGGGGCACCGACGTCGAAGGCGACGTCACGGCCGATTTCGGCGAGCCTGCTGATGATGCTGCTGCTCACGCCGTTTCTGTACGCGGATGCGCCATCGGGCGTCGTGCAGCTGTTCGGGATCGTGCTCGTGGTACCGCTGCTGCGCATCCTGATGTTGTATCTGGAACCACGACTGCATCCGGCGCTGTTTACTCTCGTGGCAGTGTTTCTGCTCGAACGCGTGGCGGCCGGCCTCGCGCGCGACATCGTGCTGCAACGCGTCGTGCTGCTGGTCTTGAACGTCGCGGCGATCGCGCTGTTCGCATGGGCGCGCTCGTTGCACACCAGCGCGCACCTGGCGCTCGGACCGCGAATAACCAACCTCGTGCGTCAGCTCGGTGTCGTCGGCATCGTCCTGTCAACGCTGAGCCTCACGTTGAATGTACTCGGCAACGCCGATCTCGCGATGCTGCTGCAGAGTACGACGGTGCGTGCCGCGATGGTGGCCGCGGGTCTGTACGCGGTGGTGATCGTCATCGACGAACTCGTGGCGCTGGCCGTACATTCGCTGAAAGCGCGCGGCGTGCGTTCGGTCATCAACCACGAACGCAAGATCGTGCCGAACGCGCATCGTTTGGTCACGATTCTCGCCTTCATCGCGTGGTTCATGATATTCCTCGCGAATCTGCGGCTGCTGATTCCGCTGACGGATGTGATCGCCGCTGCGCTGAGCGCTGCGTGGACGATCGGGACCGTCACGTTGTCGCTCGGGCGCCTGCTCGGTTTCATCGTCGCGGTATGGATCGCAATCACCGCGTCGCGCATCACGCAGGTGCTGCTGCGCGACGACGTGCTGCCGCGGTTCGCGCTGCCGCGCGGCGTGCCGAACGCGATCTCGACCATCGCAAACTACGTGATGGTGCTGATCGGCCTGATGCTCGGCGCCAGCATCCTCGGCATCGGACTGTCGAACCTCGCGTTGATCGTCAGTGCGCTCGGCGTCGGCATCGGCTTCGGTCTGCAGAACGTCGTCAACAATCTGGTGTCGGGCTTCATCCTGATCTTCGAACGTTCCGTGCAGGTCGGCGACACGATCCAGTTGACCGACGTCTCCGGCAAGGTCACTCAGATCGGCCTGCGCGCCAGTGTGCTGCGCACCTTCAACGGCTCCGAAGTGATCATCCCCAACGGCGAGCTGGTTTCGAACCGTCTGATCAACTGGACGCTGTCGGATAACCGCCGCCGACTCGAGGTGACCGTCGGCGTCGCGTACGGCAGCGATCTGGAACACGTGCATACGCTGTTGCACGACATCCTCGCCAACGCGGCCGACGTGCTGAAGGACCCGGCCCCGATGGTGGTGCTCGAGGGGTTCGGCGACAGCGCCCTCAACTTCCGGCTGTATTTCTGGATCGCCGACTTCGAGATCGGCAATCGCGTCATCGATGAGGTGAACACCGCCATCGCGACCGGATTCGCCGCGGCGGGCATCGAAATCCCGTTTCCGCAGCAGGACCTGCACATCCGCACGGCGCCGAGCTGACGGGCCGGACCATCGATCAGTGCCCCCCAAAGAAAAGCCCGCTTCGAGGCGGGCTTTTGTCCAGCGGCTGGACCCTAGAGATGTTGCAGGCGCGATTAGAACGACAAAAATGGAGAAAATCAAGAGATTGGCTGCATCAATTCAGGAAATCGATCAAACGTTGGACCTGGTTTGCAGTTTTAAGGGTCGGGTGCCACCATCGGTCGCATTCGCAACGGGGACGACACGGGAGAAACGGGCATGAAATTCGGCGTTTTTTATGAGCACCAGCTGCCGCGAAACTGGGACGAAGACAGCGAGCATCGGCTGTTCAAACAGTCGCTGGATCAGATCGAACTGGCCGACAAGCTCGGTTTCGACTACGCGTGGGAGGTCGAACACCATTTCCTCGAGGAGTACTCGCACTCGTCCGCACCCGAAGTGTTCCTCGGCGCCGCGAGCCAGCGCACGAAGAACATCCGCCTCGGTCACGGCATCATCCAGCTGACGACGAACCACCCCGCGCGCGTCGCCGAAAAAGTGGCGACGCTCGACCTCGTCTCCGATGGCCGCGTGGAACT
>CAYUMA010000264.1:0-3692 GCA_964445675.1 uncultured Pseudomonadales bacterium
GGCCGAACCGCGGCTGTGATCGCGCAGAAGATCGCCTCGGTCGCGCCGGCCGTGATCGTGACCTCGGCGTCGCTATCGACGGCGCAGCCGTACAGATCGAGAACTTTGCGTGCCACCTGTTCGCGCAGCGCCGGCACCCCGGCCATCGGCGCGTACTGATTGTGGCCGTGCGTCAGGTGGTGCACAGCCCGCTCGAGCAACTCCGGCGGCGCGTCGAAATCGGGAAAGCCCTGCGACAGATTGATCGCGCCGTGCTCCGCCGCGAGTTTGGACATCACGGTGAATATTGTCGTGCCGACGGTAGGCAACTTGGAATCGAAGGTCATAGCCACGATCCTCACACACTCTGCTTTCACACTCTATATAAATTAATTTTGATGCTCTACCGGAGTGGTGCTACGATCCACGCGGATTTGACCCATGCCCGGCTGCACCGATGCTTGCGCCATCGTACCAAGCGTTCCTCAACACGACCCGGGCCGCGGCGGATCCGTTACGCGCCGAAATTCTGCGTACGCTCAGCAAGGATTCGTTCGGCGTGTTGGAACTGGCCCATATTTTCCGCGTGACTCAGCCGGCGCTGAGCCACCATCTGAAAATCCTGAGTCGCGCCGGGCTGGTCGCAACCCGACGCGACGGCAACGGCATCTACTACCGTCGGGCGCAGCCGCTCACCGACTGCGAGTTGCACGATTACCTGTTGCAGTTGTATTCGACGCTGGATGCGTTTGCGACCGACGCAGCGTTGCAGCGCCGCATCGACGACGTGCATTCCGAGAGGGCCGAGCGCAGCCGCAAGTTTTTCGCAGACCACGCGCGTCAATTCGCCAATCAGCAAGCGTTGATCTGCGCCCCGGAGACCTACGTCGGAGCGCTGCAGGAATTGCTCGAACGCGCGACCTGCAAACGCAAACGTGCGCTGGACGTCGGACCCGGCGACGGCGAGACCTTACGCGTGCTCGCGCAGTACTTCGACACGGTGCTGGGCATCGACAACTCGCCCGAGATGCTCGAACGCGCGCGCGCCGGCATCGGCAAGGACAAACGCGGCGCCGTGACGTTGCGTCTGAAGGACTTCGAATCGCTGAAGACACCGCGTCACGATCTGATTCTGTTCGCGATGGTGCTGCACCACGCGCCGTCGCCGCGGCGGTTTTTCGAGCACGCGAAACGGCTGCTCAACGACGGCGGCGTGCTCGTGATCGTCGAACTGGTCAGCCACGACCAGGAATGGGCCAAGAGCGCGTGCGGCGATTTGTGGCTCGGCTTCGAGCCCGCCGACCTCGACCACTGGGCGCACGGTGTCGGCTTGGCTGCAGACACCAGTTTGTACCTCGCCCAACGCAACGGATTTCGAATTCAATTCAAGTCATATCTAAAAGGAGCTGCGTGATGACCCAACAGGACTACAAGGTGGCGGACATTAGCCTCGCCGAATTCGGTCGCAAGGAGATCAAACTCGCCGAATCGGAAATGCCGGCACTGATGGCGCTGCGCCGCAAATACACACCCACGCAACCCCTCAAGGGCGCGCGGATCATCGGTTGCATTCACATGACGGTGCAGAC
Organism: uncultured Pseudomonadales bacterium; assembly: GCA_964445675.1. GTDB lineage: Bacteria > Pseudomonadota > Gammaproteobacteria > Pseudomonadales > Azotimanducaceae > DATJGR01. The sequence continues at coordinate 1,569 of CAYUMA010000264.1, forward strand.
GTCGGTGTTGATCGAGACGTTGTGCGCGCTGGGCGCCGAAGTGCGCTGGTCGTCGTGCAACATCTTCTCGACGCAAGACCACGCCGCCGCCGCGACGGCCGCGGTCGGCGTGCCGGTATTCGCGTGGAAGGGCGAAACCGAAGAAGAGTACTGGTGGTGCATCGAGCAGACGATCAACAAAGACGGCAAACCGTGGAACGCCAATCTGCTGCTCGACGACGGCGGCGATCTGACGCTGCGCATCCACGAACAGTATCCGGCGATGCTCGAGAAGATCCACGGCGTCAGTGAAGAAACGACCACCGGCGTGCATCGGCTCTACGACATGCTGAAAGCAGCATCGCTCAAGGTGCCCGTCATCAACGTCAACGATTCGGTGACGAAATCGAAGAACGACAACAAATACGGCTGCCGCCACAGTCTCAACGACGCGATCAAGCGCGGCACCGACATGCTTCTCGCGGGCCGCCGCGCACTCGTGATCGGATACGGCGATGTCGGCAAAGGCTCGGCGCAGAGCTTGCGTCAGGAAGGCATGATCGTACGCGTCGCGGAGATCGATTCGATCTGCGCGATGCAGGCGTGTATGGACGGCTACGAAGTCGTCTCGCCATACATCGATGGAAACAACAGCGGTCGCATCGAAGACATCGACACACGCCTGCTGGGCCAGACGGATCTCATCGTCACGTGCACCGGCAACTCGACGGTGTGCGACGCGAACATGCTCAAGTCGCTCAAACGCGGTGCGGTCGTCTGTAACATCGGCCACTTCGACAGCGAAATCGACACGGCGTACATGCGCACGCATTGGCGCTGGGACAAGGTCAAAGACCAGGTGCATCAGGTGTATCGCAGCGCCGACCCGGCCGACTACCTGATTCTGTTGTCGGAAGGCCGGCTCGTGAATCTCGGCAATGCGATGGGGCATCCGTCACGCGTCATGGACGGCTCGTTCGCGAACCAGGTGCTGGCGCAGATGCATCTGTACGAGCAGCGCTGGGCCGATCAGCCGCCGAACCAGCGCGAGCCGATCACGATCGAAGTGTTGCCGAAAAAACTCGACGAAGAAGTCGCGCAACTGATGGTCGAAGGTTTCGGCGGCGTGCTCACACGGTTGACCGGCACGCAAGCCAAATACATCGGCGTCAAGGTCGAAGGGCCGTTCAAACCCGACGCCTACAAATATTGAAGGGCCCGCATTGACGCGCACGGTTCGACCCCGGCTGCTGTTCGTTACCGGTAAAGGCGGCGTCGGCAAGAGCGCGATTGCAACCGCACTCGCGACCGCCGCCGCGCGCGCGGGCCGGCGCACGCTGCTGGTCGTCCAGCAGCAGTCGGACGTGCGGCATCCACAACTCGGTGTGGCGGCGCGCTATCAGCCGAGCGTCATCGAAGCGAACCTGGATCTGTGCAGCATCGACGGCCGCTCGGCATTGAAGGAGTACGTGCACCGCACGGTGCCGCTCGCCAATCTCTACAACTGGTTTCTCGACAGCACTGCGCTCAAACATTTCACCGAAGCCGCGCCCGGCTTCGAAGAACTGATGTGCCTCGGCAAGCTGTACGACCTGGCGACCGACTCGAAGTACGACCTCGTCGTGTTCGACGGCCCGTCGACGGGACATGCGGCGCTGATGCTGCGCGTGCCGAAGACGACCGGGGCGGCGGTGCGCACCGGCCCGCTGCACCACAACGCGCTCAAAATTCAGCTGATGCTCGAGAACGATATGCAGACACGCATCGTGATCGTGTCGCTCGCCGAAGAAATGGCAATTCGCGAAGCGCTGGACCTCGCCAATGAAGTCAAAGGCGAACTCGCGATGCACCTGGGGCCGATGATCGTCAACCGGGTCACGCGGCAGCTGTTCGACGCCGGTGAAATCGACGCGCTGCGCGCGCTGCCGAACCCGACGCCGGCGCTGCGCGGGATGACGCAGGTAGCAGCCGCGCGTTTCGAACGCGCGCAGGCGCAAGGGCAATACATCGCGACGTTGCGCGCCGAGCGCCCCTGGGTCGTCGAAGTACCGCGGATCGAGTTGCCGGGCCACGATCAGGCCGCGCTCGTCGACGGGATCATTGCGCATCTGCCGCTCGAGGCTTCGCATGGCTGATTCGACGCCG
>CAYUMA010000265.1:0-2483 GCA_964445675.1 uncultured Pseudomonadales bacterium
GCCGCCGTTGCCGGACAGTGCTTGCGCATCCACGTGCACCATCACCTGGTAATTCTCACCTGCGGCGCCGTCACCGGTGCGACCCGCGAGCGCATCGCGCGCCATCTGCAACAACGCATCGGCACCTTTGGCGAACAGCGAACGCGTCGGATCTTCCGGCAAACCTCGGCCGACGAACTCGAGCGCGGTGAGCACGAGCTCCAGTTCGGCGCGCGGCAACTCGACGTGCAGCGTGCCGCTGCTGTCGTCGCGAAACGTCCGCGTCAGCGCGCGAGCTTCGTGTAGCCGGCGCGCGTCATCGATCGAGGCCGCCGCATCGCCGTTGCGCAACCGATGGCAATGGGCTTCAACCTGCGAGGCCGTCGATTCGAGCGCCACGCGCAGCAGTTCCCTTTCACTTTCCTTGGTAGCGACCCGGCTCACCGCGCGCACCTTCGAATACGACAGATCACCGCGTTCGAACGCGGCGTCGATGCGCGGCAGCGTCCATAACGCTCTCGCGACGCGCACCTTTTCCTGCGCCGTCACGCGCGAGATGCCGCACTTCCAGTTCAGCCACTCGGCGCAGTCGGCGTTGCCGTAGGCGCGCCATCCTTGGCGCAGGTCGAACTCGCGCAACAGCGCGAGGAACCGATGCGTCGCCTTCGACACTTCACGCCAACTGTCGAGTAAAGTCGCTTCGAGTTCGTCGATGGGGCGGAACGAGAGGACGGTTGATGCTGCGGCCGACATGGCATTTCCTCCGTACTGTATGAGCGTACAGTATAGGCGAAGAGGTGACAAAAACCCAGCAAATTCATTGACGAATCGACTGCGACTACCGACTCGATATCACGCGTTCGCGAGGGCACTGATGTCCGTGGGTGGAGTGCCTGATCGTCTCGCAGTACGCTAGGCACCGAATCGCCCAGGCGCCCATCGGCCGCACTCAGGTTCATCAGCCCCGAAAAGAATGCGCAGGATCACCATGTTCACCCTCGCAACACTCACGCTCGGAGCCATCGGCCTCGCGACCCTTTCCCGGGCGCTCGAGCCGAAGTCGGTCGGCATCGCCGTTGCGCCGCTTGTCGCCGAACATCCCGACGCCGTCGTGCAGGTCTACGGCGCCGACGTGTGGGGCGTGCGCGGACGTTTTGCGATTCACACGTGGATCGTCACCAAGCGCGCGAATGCCGATCGCTACACGCGATATCAGGTGATCGGCTGGCGGCTGAGCCGCGGGCTGCCGGTCGTGAGTATCACCAATGACCGACCGGACGGCGATTGGTTCGGGTCCGCGCCGGTGCTGCTGCTGGATCGCCGTGGCGCCGAAGCCGAGCACCTCGTCGAATCCATACACCACGCGGCGCTCAGCTATCCATTCGCAAACGAGTACGTGATGTGGCCCGGGCCCAACAGCAACTCGTTCACCGCATGGATCGCCCTCGAAGTGCCCGAGCTCGGCCTCGAGTTGCCCATCAAGGCGCTCGGCAAGTCGTGGATGATCGAAAAACACCGGACGAAACACTCAATCAACGGGAGACAGTCGTGGCTGAACTGACGATCAACGACAAGAAGGTGACGGTCACCGCCGACCCCAGCACACCGCTGCTGTGGGTGATTCGCGAGCAGCTCGGACTCACGGGTACGAAGTACGGCTGCGGCATCGCGCAGTGCGGCGCGTGCACCGTGCACATCGACGGTCAGGCGGTGCGGTCGTGCATTTACCCGCTCGCGGCCGTCACCAGCGGTCAGAAGATCACGACGATCGAAGGGTTGTCGAAGAACGCCGACCACCCGGTGCAGGTCGCGTGGGCCGAACTCGACACGCCGCAGTGCGGGTATTGCCAGCCCGGCATGATCATGGCGGCTTCGGCGCTGATTGCGCAGACGCCGAATCCCACCGACGCGGAGATCGACGCGCAGATCACGAACATCTGCCGTTGCGGTACGTTCCAGCGCGTGCGCGAAGGCATTCACCGCGCCGCGACGATCGCGCAGAGCAAGGCATAGGAGGCGGCCATGACGCAGCACATCCAGAACTTGAGCCGCCGCCGTTTCGTGATCGGCGTCGGCGCCACCGGCGCAAGCCTGTCGCTCGGACTGTCGTTGCCGTTCGCGGCGCGACTCGCCGATGCCGCGCAAACAACCGCCCCGACAGAGATCAACGCGTGGGTCGTGATCGATCCGGACGACACCGTGACGATTCGCATCGCGCGTTCGGAGATGGGTCAGGGAACACTCACGGGTATTGCGCAGCTCGTCGCCGAAGAGCTCGAGTGCGACTGGGACAAAGTGACCTGGGAGTTCCCGACGCGGGGACAGAACGTCGCGCGCGAGCGCATCTGGCGCGACTTTTCGACGGGCGGCAGCCAGGGACTGCGCGGCAGTCAGGAGTACGTCCGCCAAGGCGGTGCCGCGGCGCGCACGATGCTGATCCAGGCAGCGGCGAACGAGTGGAAAGCAGCGCCCGCCGATTGCGTCGCGAAGCGCAGCGTCATCAC
>CAYUMA010000266.1:0-3368 GCA_964445675.1 uncultured Pseudomonadales bacterium
CGCAGGACGAACGCGCGCGCGCGATGGCGCTGTCGAACAGCGGCATCCCGCTCGGCACCGTGTTTGCACTCGCGGTGACGCCGATCGTCGTGACCCACCTCGGCTGGCAATGGGCGTTTTATCTCTTCGGCAGCGTCGGGCTCGTCTGGTACGTGTTCTGGCAGCGCGGGACTGCTGCAACACCGGCGCAACATCCCCGCATCAGCCGCGCGGAACTCGAGCACATTCGCGCGCACTCGACGCCCGCGGGCGAACCCGGCACCGCGCCGCCGATCACGACATTCCTCAAACATCCCGCGGTGTGGGCGATCATCGTCGCGCACTTCTGCAACAACTGGTCGCTGTACATGTTGTTGACGTGGCTGCCGACGTTCGTCACGAAAGGTCTCGGCGTCGACTTCAAATCGGTCGGCATCTTCACGATGCTGCCGCACATCGCGTACTTCATATTTCTCAATGTCGCAGGCTCGATTGCCGACCGGCTGATCAGACGCGGCATCGAGGTCGGTCGCGTCCGCAAGTTGATGCAGACGATCGGGTTCGGGGGCGTTGCGACGGCGCTGCTGATCGTCGGTCACGTGCACACCGCCCCTGCGGCCATCGCGATCATGACAGCGGGTTACGCGATCTTCGCGTTCACGGCCGGCGGTTTTTTCGTCAACCACATGGACATCGCACCGCGTTCGGCGGGGACGTTGATGGGCATCACGAATACCGCCGCGACGATTCCCGGCATCATCGGCGTCTACGTCAGCGGCATGATCCTGGATGCGACCGGTTCGTGGACGATCGTGTTCAACATCGCGGCGGGTATTGCGCTGTTCGGGCTCGCGTTTTATCTGGTCTTCGCGAGCGGCAAACGCATCTTCGATTGATGTCTCAGCCGAGCATCCGTTTCTTCGGATCGCATGAGGAATTCGACAGGATCGATGCGGAGAAGGTGTAATTGAAAGCGACATTGTTCGTCATTCAAAACGCTGCGGACCATGCGAAGGCCATCGCGCTGGTCGAAAAGCTGATGGGGTCGAACGATCCAGCAGATCAGGCACGGATGACGGCGCAGGCACGCCTGATCGAGGCTTATGAGCGCGCTCGTTGGCCACGCCGGTCACCGACACTGCCCGATCTATTGACTTACCTGATGGATCAGCACGGCCTCGCGCGCGCCGATCTTGTGCCGCTGCTCGGAACAGCGAGCCGTGTGAGTGAAGTGTTGAAAGGTAAGCGTGAATTGAGCATGTCCATGGTGCGAAGGCTGCGCGATCGATTTAAGATCTCCGCTGATTTACTGATCGCGCCGCGACGGCCTGGTGCACCGTTGGCTCCCTAGCCTCGACTGTTCAATCACGAATTGGAGGTCAAAGATGAACGGACGGCTGGCCCGCGACGAAGAAGTCAGCGCCTGGCGCGACAACGGCTGGGCGTTACTCGAAGGCCTGATCGCAACCGACGAGATCGACGCGACCACCGGTGATCTGTGGGAAGTGTTCCCCACGCCCGAGCAATACCACGCCGACCCGGACGGTCAAATGGCGCGCTTCGGCAAGCTCGGCGCGACGACGCTGCGGCTTCCGTATCCGGCACCCGCAACTGGGCCGGCAACACGGGTCGAGCAGTTTCGCTGGCGGGCAGAGTTTCCGTTCCCGGGCAGCGGCTCACTCAACCGGCTCTGCGTACACCCGGCCATCGTCGACTTCATGGAGCGGGCCTTGCAGTCAACGGACCTGCGTCTTTACCAGGTGCAAGCCAACGCGAAGTACACCGGCGACGCGAACTACGAACAGCCCATGCACACCGACCGCAACCATTCGCTGCTCCCACCCCGGATGGAACCGCCGTGGTGGCATGTCGAAACGTTCTTGTACTTGTCCGACGTGCACGACGGGGTTGCGCCGACGCATGTTGTGTCGCTGCAGGACTCGGCTGGCCGGTCGACGAACTCGCGCTTCATGCCCGCTGAGGACCCCGACCTGTTCGCCGCCGAGCGTGCCGCCGGGGGTCAGCGCGGCTCCTTGCTCGTCTATCGTCCCGATGTCTTTCATCGCGGTGTGGACCTCGTCGAGCCTGGCGGGTCGCGGTTCTTGTTGAATCTCAGCTTCAAGGTGGCCGGTCAAGACTGGATCGGCTATCACGCGGTGCAGTCCCGAACGATCACCAGGGACTGGATACGGTTCGTGGAGAGTTCCACGCCACGAGAAGTCGAACTGTTCGGCTTTCCCGCACCTGGGCATCCGATCTGGACGGCGGCGCTGGTCGAGGCGACCGCGGAGCGCTACCCGAAGCTCGACGTCCGGCCATGGCGAGATGCGTTGTTGGCACAGCCACGTTGAGTCGGCGCAACGTCGTTCACTTTGTGAACCCCTGAACTGCGCCCCAGTGTCAACCTGTCAGGCGCTGCGACTGCGCGGTCCGGCGAAGAACCAGACGATCACGCCGAGCACCGGCAACAGCAACACGCCGAGAATCCACAGCAGTTTGGTGCCGTTCGACTCGCTGCTCTGGAAGATGTTGATGATCGCCCAGACATCCGCCGCGAGTACCAGCAAGCCCCACAAGCCGTTGTATCCCATGCCCATCTGATGCCTTCCGGTTCCGTCGACTTGGACCGCAGTGTATCTCAGCACGCGTAGCCTGATAGCCTTGCCACAACGGCAGCATATCTTCGGGGAGCCATCATGGGCATCGACTCACAACCCATCGTCGAAACGACACTCGGCAAATTGCGCGGAACCACCGAGGGCGACGTGCTCGTCTTTCGCGGCATCGCATACGGCGCGCCCACCGGCGCGACGCGACGTTTTCTGCCGCCGTTGCCGGCGCAATCATTCGTCGGTGTGCGTGATGCGGTGGCGTTTGGTCCGATCTGTCCGCAATCGGGTGCGCTGGCCGGCAATTCGCTCGCGGATCAACTCACGATCGGTGCGTTGCCCGATTTGCCGCTCGACGAAGACTGTCTGTCGCTGAACGTGTGGACGCCGGCGGTGGACGACAACGGCAAACGTCCGGTGCTGTTCTGGCTGCACGGGCGCGGTTTCGCCGAAGGCGCGGGATCCGAGGCGTGGTACAGCGGCGCGGACCTCGCCAAACGCGGTGACGTCGTTGTCGTCACGATCAACCATCGCCTCAACATCTTCGGCTACCTGCACCTGGCAGATCTCGGCGGCGAACAGTTCGCAGGCTCCGGGGTCGCGGGCATGCTCGACGCGGTGCTCGCATTACAATGGGTGCGCGACAACATTGCGTCGTTGGGGGGTGACCCGAACAACGTCACGATCTTCGGTGAGTCCGGCGGCGGCGCCAAAGTCAGCACGCTGCTCGCGTTGCCGCAGGCGGCAGGCTTGTTTCACAAAGCGATCATCCAGAGCGGT
>CAYUMA010000267.1:0-1726 GCA_964445675.1 uncultured Pseudomonadales bacterium
CGGAAACCAGCAATTAAAGCCTTTGCCATCCTGCGGGCTCATCTGCAGCGGGAGTGAGACGAAGTTGCGGCGCAACCCAAAGCCTATGCCAAAGAAGTCACCAAGCGGCACCTCGACACTCGGGCTCGACTCACCGTCCCAGAAGATCCGCAACACGGTCTGGCGCAACTCGTACGCCTCCTCCGGGAGTGACATCATCGTCATCCAGATGTGTCGCACGCAGCCTGGGCCGTCGATCTCCGCGAACACGATACGCGCCGACGGCGGAATGAGCAGCGCATCGACGTTCCCACCGCTGCGATCCCATGATGAGAGGCGCCGGCTGCGATAGTTTCGCAATCGCGCCAGGCTCGCCAGACTTCCACTTCCGAGATCCATCATATGCCCTCCATCAGCCGCGGTTTCTATCAACCAACACGCGAGTCGGAAAGCACGGACGATGTGCGCGATGGGCTCCGAAATGGAAACGGGCGGAGCAGCGTTGCGCTGTTCCGCCCGGCTGAGGTGTCCCATGCCGGTCCTTGGGGGGCGTAGACGCATGAGGCACCGTGGTAGCGAAACGAGTTCGCTTCCAGCTTTTGCCAATGGCTCGGGAGATCCGCTTTGCGGTCTCCGTACGCGCTCTTCTCACTGCAGATTTCGTTCCACCGGAAATCCCGACCAGGTCACGTATTCGCGGCGCGTGGCCGCGCTGTACAGCGGCACTCGATCAGCGGAACGGCAAAACCAGCATACGCGGCAGTGCAACCGCGCGCACCACGTGCCATATCACTAGTCCAGCTGCATTCGGCACGATCAGTGACTGTAGCGTCGCGGCGCGCCGGTGGCTTTAGCTGCGTGCCTTCTCGACCGTAACCAAGTACGCCTTGGTCTTGCCTTCCGGCACAGGTGGTGCTGGGTTGTTTCACACCCAAGGTCGGTGTAACGAGCTCCAGTGTTTCATCGCAGAGGTTCGCTGACTATTTCTGGCTCGTCGCGGCCATCCCTGATGTCTCCTCTGGCCTTCGGACCACCGCACTAGCTGCCTGGAACCTTGGGAACTCTGCATCAGCCATCCACGCCACGCGCGTTTCGCCAGCGGCTGCTGCTCGGCGTGACGGTGGCGCTGGCGGCGGCGCTGCGCGTGTGGGGGATCAGCTTCGGGTTTCCACTGCTGTCGAACTTCTACATACGACCGGATGAGTCGCTGATCGTCGTACCGGCGCTGCGCTTCCTCGAGTGGCACGGCAACCCTCACGTCTTCGTCTATCCCGCGCTCATGACCACCGTGTGCGCTGCTGTGTTCCACGCGACGTTCGTAATGTTGCACGCGGCGGGCAGCGCTGCCGCGTCGATCAGCGCTGATTTCGCAGCGAACCCGTCGCGTTACTTCCTGCTCGCGCGCATGGTGTCCGCGTTTGCCGGAACGGCGACTGTGCTGGTCGTCTACCGCCTCGGGCGCCAGGTAGCGGACCACCGGGTTGGGTTGCTGGCGGCATTGCTCTACGCGACCGCGCCGCTGGCCGTGCGCGACGCGCACTTCGGCGTCACCGACACGCTGCTGGCGGCCTGTGCGGCGAGCGTACTGTGGGCCCTGGTGCGCTACCACGACGGGCCGGCCGCACGCGACCAGCGGCACGCGATGGTTGCCGGTCTGCTCGTAGGACTCGCCGCCGGCACGAAGTATCCGGCAGTCGTGTTGCTACCGATCGCGATGGGCGCAGTCTGGTGGACACGCCCCGAGCGC
>CAYUMA010000268.1:0-11651 GCA_964445675.1 uncultured Pseudomonadales bacterium
TCGATTTCTTGAATTCCGCCGGTTGCAGAATCGATTGTTGTAACGCGCGACTCATGTCCTCGAATCGATCATTGAGTTTGCGAACCTCGAGATGGCCGCCGCTGGACGATCCTCGGCGCAGCGCCAACGATGCTGCAACGCTGATCACCACGACCACCGCAATGACGACAGTCGCCGCCTTCGCCAAGAACTCGAGGTAATCGTAGACATGTTCCATTACGCGTCGACCGCTGCCCGAGAAAGGCGCGTACTCTACTTCGTCGGCGCGGGGAGCGTCCAGGCACTCACCACGGCTTGACGCTCGCGCGCGTGACGTGTCTGATGCGCGCCAATGACGACTCACGATCTCGCTGCTGAACTGCGCGCCCGCTTTCGCCCCGAAGCCGCCGTCGGCGTCGACATGCTCGTGCGCCTCGACGTATCTGATCACGATCATTTGCTGCTGCGAATTTCGGAGGGTGCCCTTACGGTGACGCAGGGCGCGCAAACACCCGACGTGACTTTTCGTTTTGCGGATCTGACGACCGCGACGAGCATCATTCGAGGTCAATCGGACGCGATCGAAGCCTTCATGAACGGCCACTTCAGCGCCGACGGTTATCTGATGATGGCATTCAAGCTGATGGAACTGTTCGGCAGTCGCAGCCTGCCGCCTACGCCAAACGATTAGCAGGCCGTTGGAAACGGACTGCTAATCCGGTGGATGGATCCACCGGCATTTTTCGAACACGTCAGTGTTTGAGAAATGGGAGGGCTCGCAAGCCATGGATGGCTGAGAGCCCAAAACTCCGCGCTAGCGGAGTTTTCAACAACTGTTAGTCAACGCGCTCGCGTCATCTGTTCGACGAAATCGTCGATCAACCATCGTGATATTGCCGTACCGGGCGGAACCGCCGGCATTTCCGAATGATGAAACCAGCGTGCATCCGCGATTTCCCCCGCCTGACAAACAATTTCGCCGCCCGCGTAATCAGCGTGAAAACCGAGCATCAACGAATTCGGAAATGGCCAGGATTGACTGCCGGCGTAGCGCACGTTCTTGACGCGCAAGCCGACCTCTTCCAACACCTCCCGATGCACCGTCTGTTCGATCGACTCTCCAGGTTCGACAAAGCCCGCCAACGTCGAAAACATGCCTTTGGGCCAATTCGCATTACGCGCCAAGAGCATCTCGTCGCCCTTGCGCACGAGCACGATGATGCTCGGTGACAAACGCGGATAACTGACGAGCCCGCATTGTGGGCATTGCTTCGCGCGGTCGGCCGAGTGATTCTCCGACGCGGTGCCGCAGCGCCCGCAGAACCGGTGATCGCGGTCCCAATCGATCAGCTGTTGCGCACGGCCCGCGAGATAGAAGATCGGGGCCGCCACGCGTCCGAGCCAGCCGCGCAAGCCGATCAGCGCATACCCCTGCTGGGCACGACCCGACGCCGCGACGGCAAAGCATGAACGTCCCTGGTAACGGCCAAGATAGATTTCGGCGTGCCGTTCAATGTCGAGCCAGCGCATTTCGTCCGCGAGAATCGGTCGCGGCGAGCCGTTCTCGGACACGCACAAGATCTCTTGGCCGACGAACACGAAGTACCAGGCATCGTCATGAGAATGACCGGCAGGTGCTTGTGTCAGCGACTCGAAATCATCCGGATCGTGGGGCCACATGCGCAACACCAATCGAGACAATCAAGCGTTGAAAGTTACCACGGCCGCCAGCACCGCGGAGCCACGGTCGCAATCGTCATGGTCACGGCGCCAGACACTCCCACGTTGCGCGAGGCGGTCGAGTTGGTCGAGCACGTTACGGTGCCGCGCCAGTTCGGCTTCGGTCGCGACGACGATTCTGAGTTTCGGGCGATCCACTGCGATCCGCGCCACGATGAACGGATCCGCACGATTCGACGCCGTCTCCGTATCGTCAGCGAAGAACAGCGCCGTCTGGCCGCCGGTCATCATCAGATACACGTCGGCAAGAATCTCCGCGTCGAGCAGCGCGCCATGCAAGTCCCGTTGGGAGTTATCGACCCCGTATCTGCGACACAGTGCGTCGAGACTGTTCTTCTGCCCGGGATGTTTGTGGCGCGCTAGCGCCAACGTGTCCACGATGGAACATGCATCTTCGACGCGGACACACGGCTGGCTCAGTAAGCCGAACTCCTGATCGAGGAACGCCACATCGAACGTAGAGTTGTGGATGATGAGTTCAGCGCCTTCGATGAACTGCAGCAGTTCGTCGGCGATCTCTGAAAAGTCCGGCTTGTCAGCGAGGAATTCGTTCGTGATTCCGTGAACCGCGAGTGCGCCGTTGTCGATATCCCGTCGAGGATTGACGTATCGATGGAAGCGGCGACCTGTTGGCTTTCGATCGATCAGTTCGACGGCGCCGATCTCGATGATGCGATGGCCTTGCTCTGCTTCGAGCCCGGTCGTTTCCGTGTCGAGCACCACCTGACGTGTCACACGGACGGTCCTTTCGTCAGACGATCAATCGCCTGGTTCGCGGCGGCGTCCACACGTTCGTTCTCGACGTGGCCGCTATGGCCTTTGACCCAACACCACTCGATCTGATGAGACTCGACGACTCGATCGAGACACACCCACAAATCTTGATTTTTCACCGGCTGACGGGACGCTGTCCGCCATCCGTTCGCCTTCCACTTCTTGACCCAACTCGTGACACCCTGCCGCAGATATTCCGAGTCCGTCGTAATGCGGATCCGGCTGGGCTGCTCCAGAGCACGCAACGCCTCGATCGCGGCCATCAGTTCCATTCGGTTGTTGGTGGTCGCAGCTTCCGCGCCGCTGAACATTTTTTCGTGCACACCGCTGCGCACCAGCGCTGCCCATCCTCCGGGACCCGGGTTTCCGCGACATGCGCCGTCGGTGAAAATCTCGATCGGCGCCGACGTCATCGAGGATTGCGCGCCGTCGGATGCGGTACGACGACTGACGTAAGCTGTGGCTGACGCAGCACATCGACGCCACGCAGCCGCATCATGCCGACAGCGCTCTTGCGGCCAAGCACGCAATACACGCCGCCCACAGGAATTCTCGCGCGCTCCAGTGCGGTCCGCAGCCGCACCCACGGGCGCGCTTCGAACGATCCGATGCCGATCGGCGGGCGGAACATCAGGTATCGAACTCCCTCGTCCGCTTCGATACCGAGCACCGCCATCCAATCGAGCAATCGCCACGGACTGACGAATCTGACTTCGCTGAACGCGTCACGGAAGATCCGAGCCATCATGCGTCGCGCGCCCCAAAGGCTCAGTGGATTGAATCCGCAGATCAGCAACCGCCCACCCGGACGCAGCGCCCTGCACACTTCGCGCATCGCGGTGCGTGGATCGACGCAGCAATCCAATGCGTGATGGAGCACGACGGCGTCGAGTGATCCGGGCGGAAACGGCAGCGCTTCCGGGCTCCCGATATACGTCGCGGCGGCGCTGGTTGCTTCCGTCGGCAGCGTGGCAACGTAGCCCGGCAGCGCGCCATAAAAACGATGGCGCACCATGCAGCGCTCGAGCTCGACGCCCGGCACGGGAGTCGGGCCCAGCCAGAGCATCGAGTCGCCGTGAAATCGGCGCACCCCTTGAATCAATAGTCCGGCTTCTTTCTGCAGCAAGGTCGCGCCGAGGGGGCTCTGGAACCACGTCGCTAGACCGTGCATCTCGTCAGTCGTCACGCTCATCCGGCCACGCTTGCGTCATCAATGGGCTTCACCCAACGTCGGGCCGCATTGTGCAGAGACAGGGATGGTTGCGCAACAATGCTCGCGCAGCGTTGGTGGGTTCTGTTGTACCTCGCGATCGCAGGCGGCTGCGAAACCATTGACCATCACACAATCGACGCGACGATCGAGATGGATGCGGAGCAGCTGGTTGCAGCTGAACCCGACGCGCCGCCGATCCCAGCTCCAGCGATTCAAACCGACGTCTGGTCAGTGTTGCGCGCTGGCTTCGTGCTCGACCATGCGCAGCAGCAACGATCGGTCGTCGATGCAATCGAATCACTGCTGAACCACCCACCATTGCCGCCGAACATCGAGCTACGCGCGCGGCGCTACCTCGCGTATGTCGTCGACGAAGTGCACCGACGCAACTTGCCGATGGAGTTGGCGCTGGTGCCCATCATCGAAAGTGCGCTCAACCCATATGCGGACTCGGCGCGGGGCGCGTCGGGACTATGGCAACTCATTCCTTCCACCGCGAAGCACTATGGAGTCGTGATCGACTGGTGGTATGACGGACGCCGGGACCCGATCGACTCAACTGCCGCGGCCCTCGATTATCTGACCTATCTCCACGAAGAGTTCGGCGACTGGCTGCTGGCGATCGCTGCCTATAACGGCGGCGAAGGTCGTGTGCGGCGCGCGCTGGCGGCTGCACCCGGGGCAGGATTTTTCGATCTCGCTCTCCCGCGCGAGACACGTGCCTATGTACCAAAGCTCCTGGCGCTCGCGCACGTCGTTGCCCAAGGCGACGAAACGTACCCCTTGCCACGGATCGACACGGAGCCAGCGTTTTTCGCCGCCACGCTCGATGGTCAGATCGATCTTGGATTGCTCGCGAACCTCGGTCCGCTATCGATCGAAGAGTTGTTCCGCTTCAACGCAGGTCTCAACCGGCGCGCCACGCAGCCCCACGGTTCCGGCAGGTTGTTGATCCCCGTGACCGACCGAGCAGCGTTCGCAAACGCAATCGACCGATATCCTGACGAGCGGATAGTTTGGAAACGTCACGTCGTCAGACGCGGCGAAAGCCTCGGCGGGATCGCGAAGCAACATCACACCACCGTCGCCGTCATACGTTCAAACAATCCGCACACAAGCAAGATCATCCACCCGAACGACTCACTGCTGATCCCCGCGTCTGTCATCGAACCAGCAAAGCTGCAACCGAATCCGATTCTCGCCGCGAGTTCGAATCTACGACCCTACCGCGTCCGCCCCGGTGATTCGTTATCCCGCATCAGCCACAGGTTCGATACGACGGTCGCACAACTGATCCGAATCAACTCGTTGACACCCGACTCGACGCTTCAAATCGGGCGCGAGCTGTTGGTTCCGGCAAAATCAGTCGTGCGTCGACGGGTCTACACCGTACAACGCGGCGACGCTCAGGATCACAGCCGATCGATCGATGCAGAGTCTCGCAGCGTCACGAACAGCGCTGTGAATTCCTCGTCGCCAACGCGACGCGCCAATTGAGTTCGAATTGCGGCGCGATCGGTTTCCGTCAACGCGCCGTAGTCGCCGTCATTGACCGCCGTCACGGTAACCACGGCGACCCGACCGCCAGTCAGTTCAGTTGATGTGACCGATCGAAGCTCCTCGGTCGGGCGCGGCAGACCGAATGCCGCTTTGATGATCTCGCTATCGAGCGTAGAGGTCGCGCGCGACGCCGCTGGTGTCTTCTGCCACTCCAGCCCGTAGGCCGCCGCAATCGTTGCACTGCCCTCGCCCTTCGCGACACGCTCGGCTGCTTGCGTTGCAACCTCTCTTGCGCGATCCGTAGCGGCCTCGGTGACCAATCGTTCACGGATCCCGTCAGCCACCTCGGCGAATGAGCGCTGCACGGGTGGCCGATGTTCGCTCACCCGTAGCACGTAGGCACGATTGTCGATTTCGACGACGCGGCTGTTGAATCCTTTCGCAACCACATCATCCGCAAACGCCGCCGTCCGCAACGCCGGCGCATCAAGCGGCGCCGCCCCTTCATTCGCAGTCACGCCGGTGACGCGCTGGATCGTCAGTCCCGCCGCTTCTGCAACGTGTTGCAGGTCGTCCGGTGTTTCGAACGCGAGCTCGTCGAGTTCACGCACCTTGACGCGGAACTTCTCCTCGGCAGCGCCTTCGCGCAATCGAGCCACGATCTGCGGTCGCATTTCATCGAGCGAGGGGAACTGATCAGCCTCAATTGCGACAACTTTGATCAGATGCAGTCCAAATTCCGTGCGCACGGGATCCGACACCTGATTGACTTGCAGTGACCACGCCGCCTTTTCGAATTCCGGCGTCAGCGCACCTTTGGAAATCACGCCCAGGTCGCCGCCGCTCGGCGCAGAACCCGGGTCCTCCGAAGCGGCTCGCGCAAGCGCGTCGAATTGTTCGCCGCGCGCAACGCGCTCTTTTAGCGCTGTCAGTTCGGCAATTGCGGCGGCTTCGGTGCGTGAGTCATTCACCTGCAGCAGGATGTGCGCCACGTGGCGTCGTTCGCTGGGTTTGAACGCCGCTGCATCGGCCGCGTACTGCGTGGCTACCTGGTCTTCTGTCGGCGCGAGTGCTGCATCTTGCGCAAGTTCCGCAACCGTCAGCTGCACGTAGTCGACGTCGATGATGTCCGGTGTCATGAAGTCCGGTAGATGCGCTTGATAGTACGCGTTGACGTCATCGTCACTGACGGTGACCTGGCTCGTGAACTGCTGTGGCGTGAATACGAGTGTCGCAATGTCACGCGTCTGCGCGACGAGGCGGGCCGTGTCGCGAGCTTCGTTCCCGGTGACAAAGGGTGTTTCCCGGACAGCGCCCGTCAACTGCGCAAGCGTGAAGTTGTTAGTGAGTTCCACCTTGAACGTTGCCGGCGTATGTCCCACGTTGGCCAGCAGCCGTCGATACAGTTCCTTATCGAAAGCTGCACCCGATTTGAATTGGGGATTGTCGACGATGACCCGATCCACTTCCGCATCGGATACCCGCAGGCCCATATCGCGGGCCGATTCCATCAGGATCGTTTGGTTGATCAGCCCATCGAGCACCGACGCGCGCAACCGGTTGGCATCGATCAGATCTGGATCGGCGCCTTCACCCATCTGCGCCAACAGCCGCTGCTTCTGCCGATCCGTCTCCACGGCGAGTTGACCTTGGGTGATCTTGACGCCATTGACCTTGGCGGCCGGCGGATCCGTCGTCATGAACGCTTCGAACGCACCGAAGCCGAACATCGTGAACACGATGATGAGCACCCCGAGCAGGATCTTGGTGGCCACGCTCTGGGAGTGTTCGCGCATTTTCTGCAGCATGAGGAACCGTCTCCAACAAACGAAAAAAGGCGCAGAACCTGCGCCTTCGGATTGTGAATCAGCCGCAGCCGATGATCGGTGCGCCGCGACGAATTTTAGTTGAGTGCGTCTTTGAGCGCTTTGCCAGGCTTGAATCCCGGCACACGCGCCGCCTTGATGGCAATCGGTTCACCCGTCTGCGGATTGCGTCCTGTCCGAGCAGCGCGTTCCTTCACCGCAAATGTTCCGAAGCCGACGAGTACGACGGGGTCAGAGTCCTTCAATGCCGATGTGATCGCATCGAGCATGGATTCCAATGCGCGAGCCGCGGATGCTTTGGAGATATCGGCGGACTCGGCAATCTGATCGATCAATTCAGTTTTGTTCACACTACGCCCTCGGAAATAGAACAATGGGGAGGCTTTTCGAATCGCACCGACGCGTCGGCGGAAAGTGGGCGAGGTTTATACCAACTAGAGAAAATCACTGTCAAGGACAGTACTCGGGGTCACGCGGTTGCATTGCCTTCGCTAATGCGCGCTGATCGAAACGATCGGCGCAGGCGTAACAGTCTGCGTTGCAGCCTCGACGATCGGTTCAGCGATCGGCGCAGGCATGCGTTCGAGCGCGATCTGCATCACGTCGTCCATCCATTTGACGGGACGGATATCCAGATCGCGTTTGATGTTGTCGGGGATTTCTTTCAAGTCGCGCGCGTTCTCATCCGGGATGATGACGATTCGAATACCACCTCGATGCGCGGCGAGGAGTTTTTCCTTCAAGCCCCCGATCGGCAACACCTGACCGCGCAACGTGATCTCACCCGTCATCGCGACATCGGCGCGCACGGGGATACCCGTCAACGCAGAAATGATCGCAGTGCACATGCCGATCCCGGCGCTCGGACCATCCTTCGGAGTGGCACCTTCTGGAACATGCACGTGAATGTCGTTGACTTCGTGGAAGTTGCGCGAAATCCCGAGCAGGCGCACGCGACTTCTGACGAACGTCAGTGCGGCTTGAATCGATTCCTGCATGACGTCGCCGAGCGAGCCGGTCTTCGTCTGCTTGCCTTTGCCAGGCACCGCGACGGCTTCGATGTTGAGTAGTTCGCCGCCAACCTGGGTCCATGCCAGTCCGGTTACGATGCCGACCTGATTGCTTGTTTCCGCGCGTCCGAAGTTGTGCTTGCGAACACCGTTGTAGTGTTCGACGAGTTCGTTGGACACAGCGATTGCGCGCGCGCCCTGCCCCAGCGCCTGCTCTTTGACGATCTTGCGACACAGTTTCGCGATCTCGCGTTCGAGACCGCGCACACCGGCTTCACGCGTGTAATAACGGATCAGATGCAGGATCGCTTCGTCACCGACCGTAAGATCGGTGATCGCCAATCCGTTCAGACGCTTCTGCTTCGGCACGAGATAGCGCTTCGCGATATTGAGCTTCTCGTCCTCCGTATAGCCTGGCAGCCGGATGACTTCCATGCGGTCCAGCAGCGCCGGTGGGATGTTCATCGAGTTCGACGTACAGATGAAGAACACGTCGGACAGGTCGTAATCCACTTCCAGATAGTGGTCGTTGAACGTGTTGTTCTGCTCCGGATCGAGTACTTCCAGCAAAGCCGACGCCGGGTCGCCGCGTAGATCCATTCCCATCTTGTCGACTTCGTCGAACAGGAACAGCGGATTTCGCACGCCGCCTTTTGCCATCTTCTGCAGCACCTTACCCGGCATCGAACCGATATAGGTACGGCGGTGACCGCGAATCTCGGCTTCGTCACGAACGCCGCCAAGGGCCATCCGCACGAACTTGCGATTGGTCGCACGTGCGATCGATTCACCGAGTGAAGTCTTGCCGACACCCGGGGGTCCGACGAGACACAGCACGGGACCCTTGACACGCTGTACGCGCTCCTGGACTGCGAGGTATTCGAGGATGCGCTCCTTAACTTCCTCGAGTCCGTAGTGATCCTCGTTGAGGATGCTCGCGGCTTGCGCAAGATCGCGCCGGACGCGGCTACGTTTTTTCCACGGCACGCTGAGCATCCACTCCAGGTAGCTGCGCACGACGGTCGCCTCGGCAGACATCGGCGACATCATCTTGAGTTTGTTGACTTCCGATAGCGCCTTCTCTCGCGCTTCGGCAGACATGCCCGCCCGATCGACGCGATGCTTCAGGTCATCCGCTTCGTTGGGCGCTTCTTCGAGGTCACCCAGTTCCTTCTGGATCGCCTTCATCTGTTCATTGAGGTAATACTCGCGCTGACTCTTCTCCATCTGTTTCTTGACGCGACCGCGGATGCGCTTTTCGACCTGGAACAGGTCCATTTCGGCGCCCATCAGCGCGAGTATCCGTTCCATGCGCGGCTCGACGTCGACGGTCTCCAGAATCGTCTGCCGATCGTCGACCTTCAACGCCATCTGCGCCGCAATCGTGTCGACGAGGCGCCCCGGCTCGTCGATGCTCGACAGCGACGACAGCACCTCCTCAGGCACTTTCTTGGACAGCTGGACGTACTGTTCGAACTGTCCCATCAACGAACGCACCAGTGCCTCCGCAGCAGCCGGAGGCGATGGTTCGGCCAGAGGTTGTACGTCGGCCGCCATGCACTGGCCAGCGTCATCAAAATCCACGATGCGGGCGCGGAACCCACCTTCGACGAGCACCTTGATGGTTCCGTCAGGCAGCTTGAGCAATTGCAGCAGCGTCGACACCGTACCAACGTCGAACAGATCTTGGCGCGTCGGCTGCTCTGTGTCGGCGTCGCGTTTCGCCACGAGCAACACCTGCTTGTCGGTTGCCATCGCAGCTTCGAGGGCCCGAATCGAACTCTCGGTGCCGACGAAGAGCGGGTGCACGCCGTGCGGGTACACCACCATGTCACGCAACGGAAGAACCGGTATCTCAGTCACGAGATCAGTCGCGGACCGCTTCATTGTCACCTGCTTCACGTCGATTCTTTCGAGAGCTTACGGGCCAAAGGCGCGCACCGAGTGGGATCTTGTGCCTCGATTGTAACGCGAGAACGGATCGACACTTCATGCGACAAAAGCCGAAGGGGCCATCAGGCCCCTTCGTTCGTTTGCGATATGTGTCATCAATCTTCTGGGGCCGCCTTGGCCTTATCGACATTCTCGTAGATCAACATCGGCGCGCTCTCGCCCCGAATGACGCTTGCATCGATGACGACCTTAGTCACGTTTTTCGTCGAAGGAAGGCTGTACATCGTATCGAGCAGCACAGATTCGAGGATCGAACGTAAGCCGCGTGCACCGGTCTTTCGCTCCATGGCCTTCTCTGCAACCGAATGCAACGCATCCTCGCGAAAATCGACTTCGACGCCTTCCATCTCGAACAGCTTGCCGTACTGTTTCGTCAGTGAATTCTTCGGCTCGGTGAGGATCTGCATCAACGCGTCGACATCGAGTTCTTCCAACGTCGCGACCACGGGCAGACGACCCACAAACTCAGGAATGAGACCGTATTTGATCAGGTCTTCGGGCTCGACCTGCCGCAGCGTGTCGCCGATGCTCTGCTTGTCGGCCTCGCCTTTGACCACGGCGTTGAAACCGATACCGCTCTTGTCGGAGCGATCGATGATCACCTTATCGAGACCTGCGAATGCGCCACCGCAGATGAACAGGATGTTGCTCGTGTCGACCTGCAGGAACGCCTGTTGCGGGTGCTTGCGGCCGCCCTGCGGGGGCACCGACGCAATGGTTCCCTCGATCAGCTTCAGCAGCGCCTGCTGGACGCCTTCCCCCGACACATCGCGCGTGATCGACGGGTTGTCCGATTTGCGCGAGATCTTGTCGATCTCGTCGATGTACACGATGCCGACCTGTGCACGTTCGACGTCGTATTCGCACTTCTGCAGCAGCTTCTGAATGATGTTCTCGACGTCTTCACCGACATAGCCGGCTTCCGTCAGCGTCGTCGCATCCGCGATCGTGAATGGAACGTCGAGTAGTCGAGCCAACGTCTCTGCCAGCAGCGTCTTCCCGCAACCGGTCGGACCGATCAGCAGAATGTTCGACTTGGAGAGTTCGACGTCGTCTTTTTTGCCGTTGTAATTCAATCGCTTGTAGTGATTGTGGACAGCGACAGACAGAACCTTCTTCGCGTGGTCCTGGCCGACGACATATTGATCGAGGATAGCGCGGATTTCCTTCGGTACCGGCAGCTTGCTGCGATCGGTGCCGCTACCGCTTTCCTGGACTTCCTCGCGGATGATGTCGTTGCACAGCTCGACGCATTCGTCACAGATGAATACGGACGGCCCGGCGATCAGTTTCCGGACTTCGTGCTGGCTTTTGCCGCAGAAGGAGCAGTAGAGCAATTTGCTCGAATCGTCACTTCTGCCGCTGTGATCGTCCGCCATTCAGCTACCCCGAGTGCTCAAAGGTCTGAACACCTTGCTTGGAAACCACTGATTTTTCAAGCCTTGCGTAGTGCTTGCCGGCCCAATGCGCGACCTACTGCCCGACCACTTTGGCGAGTGGTTTGCGCGGCCGCTGGACCGCGTCGACCAGGCCGTAGCCAACGGCTTCGTCGGGGCTCATCCAGAAGTCGCGGTCCGTATCCTGGCCAATGCGTTCGACTGATTGACCGGTGTGTTCGGACAGCAACGCGTTCAGCCGGCCGCGCATCAGCAGGAT
>CAYUMA010000269.1:0-24530 GCA_964445675.1 uncultured Pseudomonadales bacterium
ACAAGACCTGCAACAACTGCGCGTCTTGTTTGCTCAGGCGCTACGTCGTAAACCCAGTACCTTAGACCGAGAATCATGACGCCCCAACCGAGCAGGAATCCCCCGGTGAGCGCGGAAAGGAATCTCATTGCACCTTCTGAATAGATCTGCGTGCCATCAAGTGGCCAAGCCAGTAGGTCCAGGGTCCATCGCGCCAATTCGTCTGAGCCGCTTTGTGTTGCCAATGAAAATATCGGACCAAAAGACCCGACTACAAACGCGGTGACTAGAAGCCAGAATTTATGGGTCCTTCTTGATCTGAAATTCATCTCCGTACTCCGGTCTTTTGAAGTTCACTCGCTCTCGCCCGCGCGGCCTAACGTTCTGCATAAGCCGCCAAGGTGGGTTCGCGAAGCGAGCCCACCTTGGCGGCTTCATGCGGTTGTTAGACCGACGCATCGCGAAATGCTCGAAGCACTGTGTTGATGCGGGTTTGGTACCCCGGACCCTGCGCCTTAAACCACTCCAGAACGTCCTGGTCCACTCGCAGCGAAATCGATGCCTTTGGCGGCAGCGGCTCAAGCCCCCGCCGAACGATTCCGCGCACGATGTGCCGAACGTTCGCCTCCGGGTGCTCCTCGTCGATCACTGCTGCGTTGGACCGAAGTCGTCCCCAGTCAGTCTTTGAACGCACCGAAGTAGATTTGCGCTTCGCGCTCGGTCGCTTTGCGGAACGAGATGATACGGATTTCATATTCGCTTTCCGTGTGAACTATGGAAACAGGGACACCTGCGAGCAATCCAAGCGTTGCGAATCGTTGCTCGCGATAGGAGAACCGATCGTCTTCGAATGTGTACGTTGGTCCACCGAAGACCGCCGGGCTATCGACGAAATCGAGTCCATGGGCTCTGAGATTTGTCCGACGCTTACGCGCCGACCAAGTGAACTCCATGTGCGAACTGTATATACAGAGTGTATTGGCGTCAATGCTCGGCGATGCGCTCGAGCGGCGGCCTTATCTCCTAATGGACGGACATCGTCCGTCTATTCCCAGACGGGCTCGAATTCCAGGCTGATTCCTTCGTGCCGTCAACGATTGCCTGAGTGGGTTTCGAGTTTGCGTTAAAAGCCCCCCCCACTTTTGGCCAGGATCGCGGCGTCTGCTGGACGCACTCGCCGCGTCTGAAGTAAGCGCGATAACGGGGTTAGCGTGCCTTCTTGATGGCGCTGGTAGCGTTCCGGCGGATGATGCAAGAAGGCTCTCAGACCCCGCTATCTTTCAATACGTGTAGACGGGTTCGACGCCGAAGTCCCACAAGATGGCGGTGGTTCCCATCAACGCAACGATGGATACCAGCGCAGCTGCCGCGACCGCGCTCGCGAACAAAAAGCCTCGCTCCGGCGGCACGCCCATCACGATGGGTACGCCGAGGTAGAGCAGGTAGATGCAATACGCCGCGGCCGCAGTGCCGACGGTGATGTCGATCCACAACGATGGATACAGACCCAGAATCCCGGCGAGAAAAAACGGCGTTGCGGTGTACGTGACGATCGTGACGCCGCGAGCCCACGTCGAATTGCCGGCGGCGTACGTCGTTGCCATCCAGTGAATCAGGTAGCCGAGAAACACCACGCCGATGATCATCGCGGCGTAAAACAAGACGCAGATGAACAGTGCGCTCTCCGGCGTCAGCTTTTGCCTGGGCTCATGGCCGATCTGCCAACCGATTGCTGTGACGCCGACGTACCAGCACACGGCCGGGACCAACGCCCACGGCATCGTATGCGTCAGCAACCGCCGCAGCAGGTTTGGTCGACCAACTGCGATGTTGTGCCACGCTGCGACGGGGTCGGTGAATAAAGTGATCGAATTCAATGCCATCACGCTCCCCTTCAGGTTGTCGTTGGGTCGTTGCCGCGTGGACGTCGCGGCGGTTCGTCATCCGCAAACAGCGCTTCGCCGCCGCGACGTTCGACGTCGTCGTATTGGCCGTCGTCCACTGCCCAGAAAAATACCGCGACCGCGATTCCGACGATCACCAGCGTTACGGGAATCAATACAAGGATGATTTCCATCGCAACCTCAGGCCGGCACGGGTGCGAACACCCGACTCGCGTTCAAGGCAGTGCCATGCCCCCCTCGCTCGACGTCGAGCGGGCGCGCGAGCCGCAGCGCATTCGTCGTGACGAGCAGCGAACTCGCCGACATGCCGAGCGCGGCGACCCACGGCTCCAGCACGCCGCAAACAGCAAGAGGAATGGCGACGACGTTGTACGCGAGTGCCCAGCCGAGATTCTGGCGAATGACGGTGCGCGTTCGCCGCGCCACTGCAATCGCGGACGCCAGCGGCGATAGTCCGCGCGAAAGCAGAATCGCGTCGCTTGCGTTCTTTGCAAGATCCGTCGCTTCGAGCGGCGTGACCGACACGGCGGCGGCGGACAGGACCGGCACATCGTTGATGCCGTCGCCGACCATGATGACGCTACGACCCGCGTGTTGCATCGCGCGCACGCGGTCTAGTTTTTGTTCCGGCGTGACGCCGGCGCTGAACGGAATTCCGGACAACGCCGCGCTTGCGGCCGCGGTCGGGGCAAATCCATCGCCGCTCAGCATTTCGACGCGCAACCCAAGATGCTGCAACGTTTGAATCGTCTCTGCCGCGTCGCCGCGCAACAGGCTGCGCACGCCAAAACTCGCAACGAATTGTCCGTCGCGCGAAAGATAGATCGTGCTGAACGGTCCCGTGGACTGCGGCGCCGATTCGGCGCTGCAGAACGCAGCGCTGCCCAGTCGCACCAGCGTTCCGCGCCAGCGCGCAGACACGCCGCGTCCGGGATGAACTTCGATCCCAGTCGCGTCGGGCAACTCCGCAGTGGCGCCGCCGAAGGCCGCAGCGAACGGATGATTGGCACCCCGTTCGAGCGCCGTCGCGAGCCCGACACAGGTCGTGCGGTCGAGGTCCGCATACGGCGTGACATCGACGAGTTCGGCGCCGGCCCCAGTCAGTGTTCCGGTCTTGTCGAAAATCACATCCGTGGCATCCGCGAGACGGTCGAGGACGTCGGCGCGTGTGACGACGAAGCCGACGCGACGCAACGTCATCGTTGCGGCCGTCAATACGGTCGGTGTCGCCAACGACAGCGCACAGGGGCACGATACAACCAGTACGGCGATCGCCGCGGCGAAGGCGCGCGTGGGGTCGACCCAGGACCACACGACATACGTCAGAGCCGCGAGCACGAGCACCGCCGTGATGAAGTGCCGCGCGAGCCAATCCGCGCTGACGAGCGTCGCGGGGCGGTCGATACTCGCGCGATCCGCGAGCCGTTGCAGCAGCGCGATACGGGTCGCTCCGGGCGCGGCTTCGGCGCGCACCGTGACGGGCTGTTTGAGATTGATCGAGCCGGCGTATACCGCGGCGCCAATGCCTTTCTCGACCGGAACGGACTCTCCGGTCAGCAATGCTTCGTCGAAGCAGCTCGCACCGGCGACGATGCGCCCATCCGCCGGCACGCGCGAACCGCCGGTGACCAGCAGCTCATCATTCGGTTTGATGCGCGCAACGTCGATCGATTCGGCGGTACCGGCGTTCAGACGCAACGCTTGCTCCGGAAACATCGCGAGCCAGTCGGCGAAGCGCGCGAGTCTGTGGCGGGCATTCTGTTCGAGGTAACGCGCCGTCAGCAGGAAGAACGTGAACATCGTGACGGAGTCGAAGTAGACCTCGCCACGGCCGGTGAACGTGGCCCAACAACTGGCACCGTAGGCAGCAGCGATAGCAATCGCAACCGGCACATCCATCGCAAGCCCGGTGCCGCCGCGCAGCAACGAGCGCAGCGCACCCTTGAAGAACGGTTGGGCCGCGTACAAGACGACCGGTGTCGTGAAGAGCAAACCAATCCAGCGGAACAACATCTGATAGAACGGATCCATCGCCGTATATGCACCGGCATAGAGCGCGAGCGTGAACATCATGACCTGCATCATCGCGATGCCCGCAACGCCGATGCGCTTCAGCTGCGTCCGGCGTTCAGCGCGCGTCCCAGGGTCGTCTTTGGCCGGCAGCGTAAAGAGCGGCGTATAGCCGCAGTCCTCGACTGCGCCAAGCAATTGTGCGAGGCCGATGCGCGTCGGGTCGTAGTCGATGGCGAGATGGTGCGTTGCCGGGTTCGTGCGCACGCGATCCACCCCGTACAACGCGCGCAGCCCCGTTTCGATGCGGTTCGCGCAGCTCGAACAACGCATGTCGGGAATCCGCAGATCGATCTGCGTAAGTCCGTCGTCCAAGGCGCGTGTCACGAGTCCGGTTGCGATGCCGTCATCGGCCAATCCGAGTTGGCGCAGCGCGCTGTCGGCCGTGGTCGCGGTCATGGCGCGGCGTGCTCACGCCAACTGGTCTTCGACAGCGGCGGCGCGGTGACGGTGAGTTCGGTGTCCGCGCCGCGGTATGCCATCGTTGCAGTGATCGTCGCCATCACGACACCGGCCAATGGCAGTGCGATCACCAACCAGACGAGCGGCTGGCGATACCAGGGTCGTTCGATGTCGGAACGCACGTTGCTCATCGAGTGCTCTGCCGGGCCGGACCAAAGAAGTGACTGTCCTGCACGACGCAGTCGCCAGCGTCGTTACACACGCGAAACGTGACCGCGATGATCGCCGCCGACAGTTGTGAACGGGCGACGAGGAGATCGACCGGCAGGTTCAGAACGTCGCCGGCTTCGATCGTGATCGTCGGTGACGGTGCGAGCGTGACCGCGACGCCCGCCGGACCTTCCACCGCCAGACGCAGACGTTGGGTCTGCTGCGTTTTGTTGATTACCTTCAACGCATAGTCGTTACGGATGTCGTCGCCGAGGAGTTGATACAACGCACCGCGTTCGCGCAGTACATCGATGCCGAAAAGATCACGCTCGACGAGCACGACGCCGAACAGCACGATCATCACGAGCAGCACGCTCGCGTAGCCGATGACGCGGGGCCGCAAGATCGGGCTGCGCGCGCCCGTCATCGCATGTTCGGTCGTATAACGAATGAGCCCGGGCGCATAGCCGACCTTCTGCATCACTGCATCACACGCGTCGACGCAATGCGCGCAGCCGATGCACTGGTACTGCAGGCCACTGCGGATATCGATCCCGGTGGGACATACCTGCACACAAAGCTGGCAATCGATGCAATCGCCGAGGCCCAGCGCCGTCGGATCGGCGTCGCGTTTGCGCGCACCCCGCGGTTCGCCGCGCACCGCGTCGTACGATACGATCAACGTGTCGCGATCGAACATCGCGGATTGAAAACGCGCATACGGACACATGTAGATGCAGACCTGTTCGCGCAGCCAGCCCGCGTTGAAATACGTGGCGACGGTGAAAGACGCGGTCCAGAACAACGCCCAGCCCCCGAGCTGGAACGTCAGCGCAGAACCGACGAGCTCGCGTATCGGCATGAAGTAGCCGACGAAAGCCACACCCGTCAGCAACGCCCAACCGATCCACAAGCCGTGCTTGAGCGCGCGTTTGCGCAGCTTCGTGAACGACCAGCGCGCCGCGTCGAGTTTCATGCGCACGTGGCGCGGACCTTCGGCGAATTGTTCCGCCCACATGAAGATCGCCGTCCACACGGTTTGTGGACACGTATAGCCGCACCACACGCGCCCCACCACGGACGTCAGCGTGAACAGTGCAAATGCGGCGATGATCACCAGGCCCGTCAGCAGCATAAAATCCTGCGGCCAGAACGTCAGTGAAAACACGTAGAACTTGCGCGCCGCGAGGTCGAACAGAACGGCTTGCCGGCCGTGCCACGTCACCCACGGCAACAGGAAAAAACCCAACAGCAGCGGCCATCCAGACAACGCACGGATGCGTTGAAAGCGCCCTTCGATCGACCGCGTGAAGATCTTCTCGCGCTTCTGATACAGATCGACCGGGGTAAATCCGTCGACGTGATCGGCGACCGATGCGGCATCGACTGTGTCGGCGTCGGTCGCGATCAGCCGACTCGGCATATTCACTGCGCGCCCAGCGTTGCGACATAGCCGGCGACGATGTGAACCCTGTCGGGGCCCAGTACATCGACAAGTGCGGGCATCGCGCCGCCGCGGCCGTTGCGGATCGTGAACGCGATCTCGTCGGCGGTCCCGCCGTACAAAAAGATATCGTTCGCCAGGTTCGGCGCGCCGAGCGCCGCGTTGCCGGTGCCGTCGCTGCCATGGCAGGCCACGCAGGACATCGCATAGTTGGGTGCTGCGCGCGCCGCTGCTGCCGCGTCGGTTGCGCGATCCGACAAACTGAGCACGTATTGCGCCATGTCCATGACACCCGCGTCGCCACCGAGTGCCGCTTGCCATGCCGGCATCGCCGCTGTGCGGCCGTGTTTGATCGTGGTTTCGATTGCCTCGAAGCCGTCGCCCCAGATCGATTCCGCGTCGGTCAGGTTCGGAAAGCCGAACGCACCTTGCGCGTTGATACCGTGGCACGGCGCGCAGTTGTTGATGAACAGGCGCCGGCCCATTTGCTGTGCGAGCGGGCTTGCAGCGAGTTCAGCCGGCGTCATTGCCGCAAGACGCGCATAGACGGGCGCGAAACGCGCCTCCTTTTCTGCCGCTTCCTGCGCAAGTTGGCGCTGGGACGACCACTCGCCGAGGCCGCGAAAGTTGCCGAGGCCCGGGTAGTAGATCAAGTACGCGCCGGCGAATACCAACGATGCGATGAAGAGCCCTACCCACCACCGCGGCAGCGGGTTGTCGTGCTCTTCGATGCCGTCATAGACGTGACGCGTGGATTGTGCAGACGGCGTCGTCGAGGTGCGATTGGCCAGCAGCAGCCACAATGAACCGATCAGCGTGCCGAGGGTGCCAACGATGATGAAGAGGCTCCAGAACGTACTCATTGCGGCGGCCTCTTGTCAGGCGCCGGATGGTCGTTCTCCTGCAGCGGGATGAGCGCATCGCGTTCGAAGCGCGCCTTGTTGGATGGCCACAGCACCCAGATGCACAAGCCGACGAACGCAAGGCTCACGAGTACGGTCGCAAGCGTCGGCAGGTTCATTGTGCTGCCTCGTGCCGTGCGTATTCGATCATGTTGATGCCCAGATGCTGCAGATACGTGATCAATGCCTCCGCCTCGGTACGCCCCGCGACTTCGTCTGCGCCCGCTGCGATTTGCGCCGCGGTGTACGGCACGCCGAGCGTGCGCAGCACGGTCATCTTCTGCGCCGTGTCCTCGCCCGTGAGCTGGGTGTCGAACAACCACGGATACCGCGGCATGTTGGATTGCGGCACGACACTGCGCGGGTCGAACAGATGTGCACGATGCCAATCGTCGCTATAACGGCCGCCGACGCGCGCGAGGTCGGGCCCGGTGCGTTTGGAGCCCCACAAAAACGGATGTTCGTAGACGTCTTCACCGGCGACCGAGTAGTGACCGTAGCGTTCGGTCTCGGCGCGCAGCGAACGCACCATCTGCGTGTGACAGACGTGGCAACCTTCGCGGATATAGATGTCGCGTCCCTCCAGCTGCAGCGCAGAGAGCGGTTGTAGTCCGGGAATCGGCTGTGTCAGGTGCTGTTGAAAAAACTGCGGGAAAATTTCGATGATGCCGCCGAGGCTCACGGCAACGAGTATCAACACGATCAATGCGCCAACGTGTTTTTCGATCCACGCGTGGTTCATGACCGTGCGCCCGACGTTCGCAACAGCGGTGTTGCGGCGACTTCACCTTCGGCGGCGAAGTCGCTCGACGTGACGGTGCGCCATACGTTGTACGCCATCACGAGCATGCCGCTGAGGAAAATCGCGCCGCCGAGCGCGCGCACGTAGTAACCGGGATACGACGCTTCGACGGCTTCGGCGAACGAATACGTCAACGTGCCGTCTGCGTTCGTTGCGCGCCACATGAGTCCCTGCATCAAACCGTTGACCCACATCGACGCGATGTAAAGCACCGTGCCGAGTGTGGCGAGCCAGAAATGCAGATTGATCAGGCGCGTCGAATACATCTGCCCCTGTTTGCGGCCGTACAGAATCGGAATCAGGTGATACATCGCACCGACACTGACCATCGCGACCCAGCCCAGTGCCCCGGAATGCACGTGACCCACCGTCCAGTCGGTGTTGTGCGACAACGCATTGACCGTCTTGATCGACATCATCGGACCTTCGAACGTCGACATGCCGTAGAAGGACAACGAAACGATCAGGAACTTCAGAATCGGGTCGGTGCGCAATTTGTCCCACGCACCCGACAACGTCATGATGCCGTTGATCATCCCGCCCCATGACGGCGCCAGCAGCACGAGCGACATCACCATCGCCAGGCTCTGCGCCCAGTCCGGCAACGACGTGTACAACAGGTGATGCGGTCCCGCCCACACGTAAATCGCGATCAGCGTCCAGAAATGGACGATCGACAGGCGATACGAATAGATCGGGCGTTCAGCTTGTTTCGGCACGAAGTAATACATGATGCCGAGGAACCCGGCGGTCAGAAAAAAGCCGACCGCGTTGTGGCCGTACCACCACTGCACCATCGCATCCATCGAACCGGCATAGATCGAATACGACTTCCACATCGACACCGGCAGTTCGAGACTGTTGAACACGTGCAGCACCGCGACGCCGATGATCAATGCGCCGAAGAACCAGTTCGCGACGTAGATGTGGTTGATCGCGCGGCGCCCAATCGTGCCGAAGAACACGATGCCGAACGTCACCCACACGAGCGTGATCAGAATGTCGATCGGCCATTCGAGTTCGGCGTATTCCTTCGTCGTAGTCAAACCGAGCGGCAATGTGATTGCCGCGGCGACGATGACCAATTGCCAACCCCAGAAACAAAACGCCGCGAGGCCGTCGGAGAAGAGCCGCGCCTGACAGGTGCGTTGGACGACGTAGAACGCGCTCGCCATCAGCGCACAGCCGCCAAACGCAAAAATCACCGCGTTCGTATGCAACGGACGCAGGCGCCCGTACGAGAGCCAAGGGACGTCGAAATTCAGCGCCGGCCATGCGAGTTGTGCGGCGATTAACACGCCGACCAACATGCCGACGATGCCCCAGACGACGGTCATCAATGCAAATTGACGGACGACCTTGTAGTTGTACTGAGGGTGATCGAATGCAAACGACATGAGGACCAACCGCGGTGGGCGACCGCGGCCATTCTCCGAATACGGGGCGTTAAATCAGTAAGGGATTCCCGCAGTTGGCGCGGCCGAAGATACACGCGGCTCAGAGTGTCGCGCCCGGTTCCCGCGGCGCCGCCGTCGCGTTAGCAGGATGCTGAAAGAGCATCCTGCTAGTCCGGTGGATGGATCCACCGGCATTTTTCAACGCGAAAGCGAACACACGCTCGCTGGCTGGCCGGGCTGCGAGACGGGGGTTGAAACGGACGAGCCGCGCGACTCAGTGCGGCTTGTTGGCCGCGACGATGACTTGTTGCGCCAGCCGGCCGTACGTTTCGGGATCGAGGTCCCAGCTGACCAGATCGGTGAACTGCGCACCGTTGCTGGGACGCGCAGTTGGGTTTGGAGTCCTTCTGCCTCGATGCGCCTCGCGCCGCCGGGGTAGCGGCGAGCACCGATCTCGAAGTCCCGAATGTCGAACCACTGCGTCGTTTGCATTGAGATTTCTGCGTTGCAGGTGCGAGGAGGCTCAAGCTTGCCGCGATCCCCGCAGCGGTGCTGTGTCAGGTTTCGCTAAATGCGTGGGACCTACGCGCGCTTCGCAGCCGGCACCTTCGGCTCGTCTGCTGTTTCGGCGATGGCCACGCGGCGCCGGTTCAGCTCAGCGATGATCTCGCCGTACCGCTTGCGATCGAGCGCATAGCCCGAATACAGAATCACCGCGATGAACACAAAAACCGACGGGAGCGGCGCCTGGTAGAGACCAAGATCCCACAGCACGTCCTCGTGCACGGTGCCGGCGCGCGCGCCGCGCGGGAAGTCGATCCAGTCGATCACCCAGCCGCCAACCACGACGCCGACCGACGAGATCGCTTTGATCAGGAACGATCGCGCTGCAAAGATGATCCCCTCGCGTCGATGCCCGGTCTCGAGCTCGTGCTCATCGACGATGTCCGCGAACATCGCGTTCAACGAGCCGAAGATCGGCGGCGCAAGCAGCGCACCGACGAAACTGAGCAACATCACCAGCGGCAATATCCATGGCGAACCGTTTGCGGGAAACCACGGCACGTCCAGCAGCCGCAGCCCCACGAGCACGTTAGCCGCGACGATCGCGACCAATGCGCAATAGATCAGCGTCCGCTTCTTGTCGAGCCAGCGCGTCACGAGCGGCGTCAACGCGAATCCAACGATCAGTCCAAACAGGCTGACTGCTGGAATCGTCGAGACCTGCTCGGTCGTCAGTCCCCAGAAATGCATGTTCATGTACGGTGTCAGCACTGCCTCGGCGGAGAGCATGATCGTCGAGAGGCTCAAGCCGAAGAACAACGCGCGAAACGAGCGGTTGCGGAACGCGCCGGCCGTTTCGCGGAATACGCCGAGCAGCGTAAAGCGTTCGATGGCGCGTCCGGATGCGGGCAGGTACGGAATTTCGCCCCGCGTGCCGAGCACGCACACGAGAATGGCAAACACGATGAAGAGACCGAACACGCAGGAGAACTGGAAATAGCCATGCGGATTCAGCAGGCCCGGACTGAACTCAGGCGTGGTCGGAAAAAATGCGGCGTATGCGAACGCAACACCCAGCGCCTGGCCGACCACGCCGAAGAGCGTGTTGTACGAATACATCGTCGAGCGCTGGTTGTAGTCGTGTGCCATCTCGGCGCCGAGCGCCAGGTGGGGAACATGGAAAAACGTCAGCGCAATCCGCGTGGCCAACGTCCACACCACCAACCAGACCGCGAGTTCGAGCTCACTGAATCCCGCCGGCGGGTTGAAGATCAGGAAAAAACACCCACCGAGCGGAATCGCCGACAGCAGAATGAAGGGGTGACGTCTACCCCAGCGGGAATGCAGCCGGTCGGACAATGAACCGGCGATGGGATCGACCACGGCATCCACGACGAGCGAGATCGCAAGCGCGATGCCGGTGATCGTCCCCGATATACCCAGCACCTGGTTGTAGTAGTACAGCAGAAACGTCGTAAAGCCGATCGTGACCAGCGCTTCGCCGAGTTGGCCGAAGCCGAACGCGGCCATCACCGGGATT
Source organism: uncultured Pseudomonadales bacterium (assembly GCA_964445675.1). Taxonomy (GTDB): domain Bacteria; phylum Pseudomonadota; class Gammaproteobacteria; order Pseudomonadales; family Azotimanducaceae; genus DATJGR01. The sequence continues at coordinate 11,155 of CAYUMA010000269.1, forward strand.
TTCAATCGCCGCGGTTCTATCGTCTGAGAAGACAATCTGATCCCCCTATCTAGAAAGTCGCGGAGTGTCGCACGTTCGGCCGCACCTGATGGCCGGTCGTTGGCCACGCAGGCGACAGTTCGACGATCCGGGTTGCGGGGTGTGCGGCGTCAGACGCGATGTTGCCACCGATAATCGCGAGGTAAGTCTGCAGGGGTGATCCGGTGGATGCGCGCCATCGGCGCTTCGCCGAAATAGATGTCTTCGCCGACCAGCTTGCCGTCAGCATCGCTTGGCCAGACCGTAATCAATTGGGCGGTCGTCAGAAACAGATCAGCGCGCGCAATCGCAGCGCCGTCGACGTCACTGCGGCCCATCGCGATCAGCTCCGCTCCGGTGTGGACCTGCTTGACGTGGCCCTCCGTGACCACGCTGCCTGCGTCGGCGACGATTCGCGCGATGACAATTTCGAACTGATTGCCGCCGCGGGCGATCATCTGTCGGTAGAAGCCCTCGACCGCCGCGCGCCCGGTGAGGACCATCGGCGCCGAGGCACCCCAGAAGTGGTACACCGGCTCCGCAGTCAACGTTCCCATCAAGGCATCGAGCTCGCCGGCAACCTCGTATTCCACGTGGTCGCGCACGGCTTTGAGCAACCGGCGTGTCGGCGGGGACTGCTCACTGCGATAACGCGCGTCGAGTGGGAGCCAGCTGTGGGTCGGGTTCAGTATCGGCATGCGTCCTCCTGATTGTTCGCCTGGGTGGTTGACTACGGAACGAGGTTCTTCTAAAAGAGTCAAGCGCGCCGGTTTTTTTGCGTTTGGTTTCGACCAGATCCAGCAGACGCTGGCCGCAGGATGCTTCATGGGGAAACAGGGGAGACAAACGACGATGTTTGCAAAGCTTTGCAGAGCAATGGCGTGTGCGGTATTGGGCTGGATGATCGGCGTGCCCGCGGGTGCCGAGGAGGCGAAGACGGCGGCGAAGGAGCAGGCGCGGGGGATCGAGGAAATCACAGTGACGTCCCGCCGTGTCGAGGAATCTCAGCAGGATATTCCCGTCGCGGTGACGGCGTTCACGGAGGCGAACATCGCGGAGATCGCACCGCGAACCTTGCGCGACTTCGACGGTCTGTCGCCCAACGTTCGCATCGGCATGAACACGGCGGGCCCCAGCGCGGGCGCGATCTACATTCGCGGTATCGGTTACGCCGACATCGAAAAGACGCAGGCTCCGGCGGTCGGAATAGTCGTCGATGGCGTCTACCAGGGGTCCAGTACGGGCCAGTTGATCGATACGTTCGACGTCAGACAGATGGAGATCAACCGCGGTCCGCAGGGCGTGCTACAGGGCAAAAACACCACCGGCGGTTCGATCGTCGTGACGCGCTATCGACCCGAGTTCAATGGTTTCGGCGGCACCGTCGGCGTGCAATACGGCGATTACGACGAGCAACAGTTCAAGGGGCGAATCAACATACCGTTGATCGACGATCAGCTCGCGTTGAAGATCGCCGGCATCACGAAGACGCAGAACGGTTACTACGACAACATCACGAAGCTGTGCGATGAGTGCGCGGGCGACATCGATTACAGTTCGGCGACGGCCGCGTTGCGATGGCGGCCCGTCGAGGCATTCGACGCGACATTCACGTACGACTACATCAAGGATGATGGCGACATTCCGCCGCAGGACCCCACCTGGAACGGCGACAATCCCTACCAGAATGCCGCCAATTTCAACGAGTACCAGCAATACGACGTCAACGCCTACGCGCTGAACATGGCCTATACGTTCGACTTCGGCACGCTGAGTTCGGTCAGCTCGTACAACGACGCCGAAGACAGCGTCGGCCAGGACTTCGACGGTGACGACCGCACCGCCGGAGCGGTACCGCTCGGGACATTGCACACGTTGCGCGAACAGACGTTCGAGGTCTGGACCCAGGAGCTGAAGCTGGACGGCGATCTCGGATTCGTCGACGGTTTGCGATACACGGTCGGGGGCTACTACTACAAGTCGGAACTCGATTTCGCACAGGGGACCAACTTGATCGTGCAGCTACCGGCGAATCTGCCGCCGGCCCAAGGCGGACTGGGTCTGCCGCCCGGTACGCCGTGCTCGGTCATTCCGGGATTCAAGAACAACCCCGGCCCGATCGGCAGTGCGATGTGTCAACTACCGAACAGCTACGCCAACCAGCAGAGCGGAGAAGAGGTCAAATCATACGCGGCGTTCGGTGCGCTCACTTGGGACGTCACGGATCAAATCGAGTTGCACGCCGGTCTGCGCTACATCTCCGAAGAAAAGGATTTCACGACGCGGTTCGGCACGCGCGCTGCGCCAGTAGGTGGCCCGGTCGATCGGTTCTATGGCGATCCGATCAATCCGCCGACGCTGCCGGCAATCACCACGTTTGCCGGATTCCCGGTGAACGCGAACGATGACTGGGACAAGACGGTGGGCGAAGCGTCCGCAACGTGGAAGTACACTGACGTGAACATGGTTTACGCGTCGTATTCGCAAGGCTTTCGTAGCGGCGGATTCAGTATCCGCGGCACCGATCCGGCCCGCTTGTCGTTCCTGCCGGAGACGATCGATGCCTACGAGATCGGTTCCAAGAACGAATTTCTGGAACACCGGCTGCAGGTCAATGTCACCGCGTTTTATATGGATCTCAGCGACCAGCAGTTCAGTTCCATCCTGAATCAGGCCGCACCGCCCGGCACCAACACGCTGATCCTGAATTCGCAGGGTACTGAGAGCCAAGGCGCGGAACTCGAGGTCGTCGCGTCTGTCGGCGAAAACTGGACGCTGATGGCGGTTGGTGGCTGGCAGGATGTGCAGAGCAAGGACAACAGTTTCAGCTGTCTCGACCTCCCCGTGCCCCCACTCGGACAGGCGTGCAATCCCGTTACGAATCCGAATCTGTTCGTCAACGGCGTTGCGCAGAACATCAATTTCCAGGGTGGAGACACCGGATTCACCTCGAAGTGGAACTACGCGCTGACGGGTATGTACGATCGCGAGATCGGTCCGGGCCACCTCTACGCGAGTACCAGCTGGCGGGAAACCGACGACGTGATCATCGCGGTACAGCAAGGGGGAATTCCGTTCGAGGAACCCGGCTACGGGTTGTGGGACGCGCGGCTCGCCTATGAATGGGCGCTGAACGAGCGCGACAAGGTGATGTTCGAAGTCATCGGGAAGAACCTCGCCGACGAGGAATACCGTCAGCAGCGCTTGTTTCTCGGCAATGGCTTGTTCCAGGGCTGGGGACCGCCGCGAACATGGTCCGTGTCGGTTTCCTACCTCCACTGATCATCGCGATCGGGAGAGGAGTCAACGCGCCACCCGTAGGAGCGATTTCCAAATCGCGATTCTGCCGACGAGGGGATCGCTCCTACAAATTCGCGCCGTCGCGTATGCCGCGTGCAGCGAGTTCTGCACGCAATTGCGAGTGACGCGCTGATGTGATCGGGTACTTCCAAATGATCAGGACCGCAGCGACGTACAACAGCATCGGTCCCGCCGAATAGAACACCCGCAGGCCGAGAATTTCGTCAGGTCCGTTTGCGCCTTGGGCGTCAAAGCCGATCCACGCGAGCACGGTGAATGCGAGGCCCTGCCCGACGGCGGCAATGAACTTGACCGCGAGCGACCAAGCCGCGAAAAACAGTCCGGCGCGATCCTCGCCGCTCTCGATGGCATCGAGATCGACGACGTCGGCCTTCATCGATGCGGGCAGTGCGTTGAGCGCGCCTGAGCCAATCCCCGACGTGACGAGAATGACGACCATCAGCACGAGATCGCCGTGGCCGACCAGCATGTACGACACGGTCACGCATGCCATCAGGAACATGCCGGCCATCCACGCGCGATGTTTGTCGATGCGCCGGGCGAGCGCACCCCACAGCACGATGCCCAAAGCCACCGTCGGAAAGTAGAGCAACAGGATCTTCGGCCCCGACGTCATGTCGCCAACGACGTGCTGCATGAAGAACGGGAACATCGCGCCTTGCAGGACGGGACCGAGCCCGACCAGCGTGAAGGCGGCCAGCAATCGCAGGAACGCCGCATTGCGGCTCATCACCGCGATCCCCCGAAGCAATGGGATGTTCACGCCGCCGACGCCGCGATCGGGCACGTTGAGCGCTGCCCATGCAACGAATGCAGGCACGGCGATCAGCGCGATGACCGCCGCCATCGCAAGGACCTGGCCCGGCTGACCACCGACTCCGAACAATTGTTGACGAATCGCGGGGATCGCGAGAAACGCGAACGCGCCGAGCGTGCCGAAGATGGTGCGCCAGGTCGTGATGCGGGTGCGTTCGTGATAGTCGGGTGATAGCTCGGCGCCCCACGCGTAGTACGGGATGTTGATCAACGAAAAGCCGAGCCAGAAGAGCACCAGCCACGTGGCGAAATAGACTGCCGTGACCTGCTCGGGTGGAATGAAGAGCTTCCAGACGGCGACAGCGAAGATCGGTGCGCCGACGATGATCCACGTCTTGCGGCGCCCGAAGCGGTTGCGGGTTCGGTCGGAGAGCAAGCCGACGACGGGGTCGATCAGCACGTCCAGCAGCCGCGCCAGCATCAGAATCGCGCCGACTTGCGCCAGGCTGACGCCGAGCGACGCGTAATGGAAGCCGAGGAACAGCGACGACACGTTCATCGCGCCGCCAACCGGCAGTTCGACCAACGCGTACGCGAGCAGGCGGCGTGGCGGGATGCGCCCAGCCGCGGTGTCGTGTTCAACCAAATCGGGTCTCCGTGCGTGCGTTGCGTTCGCAATTTCGCGATCATGCGCGAGACAAGCCGAGTGTCGCACGTTATAGCAACCCCAACGCAAGGAGAAAAACGATGCTCAAGCTGGGCGCATTGCTGGTGGCGATCGCGTCGAGTGTGTACGTGCTGACGGCATCCGCCGCGGCCCAATGCGAGGGTCCCACCCTCGATGGCAACACGTGGAATCTGACGTGCTCCGCCGACGCCGGCGACAGCGGCGATGACTACCAGTGCGACTACATCCTCGCGTTGACGTACGCGGGAGGCGGCGATCCCGAACAAGAGGAGGCCACGGGTTCCGTTACGCCGGGTCAGAGCGGCGTCATCATCTGGTCCGCGGCCGTCAATGGCGATGATTCGGACATCGTGTCGGCGAGTATCGACAGTGGTTCGTGCAATCAGTGATCATGCCGCGCCGCTTTTTCTACCCGCTCGGGATTTCTGCACAAGGAACATTTCTGATGAAGCACAACACTCTCGCCCTCAGTATCGTCGCGTGCCTTGCCGCTTTTTCGCTGGCGGCATGTTCGAAGAAGGCCGAGCCCCAGCCGCCCGTCGCTGCGGCCCCTGCTGCGATCGACAGAAGCACCGCGACGCCGGCTAGCGCGCTGCCGGCGCCCAATCCCGAGCGAGCCGCCTATTTCGGCGACGTCCACGTGCACACCGGTTGGTCGTTCGACGCGTTCACCAACGGCAGCAAGACGACGCCGACCGACGCCTACGCATGGGCCCAGGGCAAGGAGATTACGAACAGCGGCTTCGGCGGCAAGATTCAGATCCAGACACCGCTCGACTTCTATATGGTCGCCGATCACGCCGAGTTCATGGGCGTGTTCAATCAGATGGCGAATCCGGACAGCCCGTTGAGCAAAACCGAACTCGCGAAGCTCGTCACATCGCCCGACGCCAATGTGCGGATTCAAACGTTCGCCCAACTGCTGCGCGACATGAGCACGGGCAATTACGATCCGACGCTGACCGATCCCGTCCTCGCCCGCGGCGTGTGGTCCGAGATCGTCAAAGCCGCCGACGCGAACTATCAGCCCGGTAAATTCACGACGTTCGCCGGCTTCGAGTGGACCTCGAATCCCGACAAACGCAACCTGCATCGCGTCGTCGTCTTTCGCGATACGGCCAAGCTGCCCGACATGGTGTTGTCGTCGCTCGACTCCGAGGATCCCGAGACGCTGTGGAAGTGGATGACGGACCTGCGTGCGAACGGCTCGACGCTGCTTGCGATCCCACACAACGCGAACGCGAGCGACGGCCGCATGTTCGAGATGGTCAAGTTCGACGGCAAGCCGATCGACGCGCAATACAACAAGACGCGCGCCGCGAACGAACCGTTGTACGAGATCACGCAGATCAAGGGCACGTCGGAAACGCACCCGGATCTGTCGCCCAACGACGAGTTCGCGAGTTTCGAGCAGTGGGACTACACGTTGAGCGCCGATGCACAGCGGCCGACGCATCGCAAAGGCAGCTTTGCGCGTCAGGCGCTACTCGATGGCCTGTCGCAGGACGCGGCCGGAAATGGCAATCCGTTCAAATACGGCTTCATCGGCGACACCGACACACACAACGCCGCCGCGAGCAACGAAGAGTTCAACTACACCGGCAAGTTCGCGTTCGAGAACGACGCGAAAGACCGGCTGAACGGCCAGCAGGGGCAACCGCCAGCGCAAGTCCAACAGATCCGCGAGTTCAGTTCGGGCGGTCTGGCCGGTGTGTGGGCCGAGCAGAATACGCGCGAGGCGATCTACGATGCGATGCTGCGCAAAGAAACGTTCGCGACGTCCGGACCGATGATCAAAGTACGTTTCTTCGCGAGCTGGGACCTCACGGCCGACGCTATGAAACAACCCGATTTCATCAAGCTCGCGTACGCGCAAGGCGTGCCGATGGGCAGCGACTTGAAACCGGCCGCAGCGCCGATCGAATCGAAGGCGCCGACATTCTTCGTGCAGGCGATGAAGGATCTCAAGAGCGGCAATCTCGATCGTATCCAGATCGTGAAAGGCTGGATCGACGCCACCGGCGCCCAGCACGAATCGATCCACGACGTCGTCTGGAGCGGCGACCGCACACTGGGCGCCGACGGCAAGCTGCCACCGGTTGGCAACACCGTCGACGTCGCGCACGCGACCTATACCAACAGCATCGGCGCGACCGAACTGGCGACCGCCTGGACAGACCCGGACTTCAAGGCGGGCGAACGTGCGTTCTACTACGCCCGCGTGCTCGAGATCCCCACGCCGCGCTGGAGCACGATCGACGCTGCGCGGCTGGGTATCGCGATTCCGGCGGGGTTGGCGGCGACCATTCAGGAACGCGCGTGGAGTTCGTCGATCTGGTACACGCCGGGTTGAGCGATCGCCCCCCACCGGAGCTGTTGGGCGACTAGGCCGAGTACAGGAACGCTTCTTCGACGATCTTGTCGCCACGAACCGTGTAGAGGCCCATTTCGGTCATGCGCGTTCGCGGTCCGCCCTTCGGGGTCATATCGATGTCGAACATCACGGCGAACTGATCGGCCTTGTCGCCAATGAACGGGCCCGCGGCGGTCATGCCGTGGACCACGTTGTTGGCATACCACCACTCGCCTTTTTTCCGCACTGCATCGATGCCGTGCATCCGCGCGGGCATCTGCGGTGTTCCGCTGCCTTCGATACTGACGACGTCCTTCGCGTAGAGCTCGTCAACGGCCTGCTCGGAGTGGCCCGAGTTGCAAAGTTGCACGAGTCGTTTGGCGACTGTCTGTGTGGTCATGCTTGATCTCCTGGTGAAATAGACACTCTTTCCGCTCGGGATGGTTCCGGCGCGCCCGGACTCGGATCACCATCGAGTATCGCTTCGAGGTACCTGTAGCGCGCTTCGCGCAACTGCACCCATCGGCCATACCAGAGGCGCAGCCCGGCGAGCGTCGACCGCCACCGCGTTGGAGACTCGCACTGCGTCGGAATTCCTGTCTCCATCGTCCGTCCTCCATCCGTCAGCGACGTCCCGCACCGACGCGGGCGGGTAGGGATGCCAGCATACGGGCGCCCTCATGACACCGGTGTGTCAGTAGGCGGGACCTCAGTACCTCTGAGTATGCTGACTCCTGACAGCGTCATGGCAGGAGCGCCGATTACGATGGCCACTGCGGTGGTAGCATCGCGGCATGAGACCCGCAGATCGCCTGTTCCAGATCGTGTTGATGCTCGGCCGCGGCCGCGTGCTCACCGCCAAAGCGCTGGCGGAGCGCCTCGAAGTGTCGGAGCGCACGATCTATCGCGACATCGCGGATCTCGCGACCTCCGGTGTACCGGTGGAGGGCGAAGCCGGAATCGGCTATTGCCTGCGGGGCGGGTATCAGATTCCGCCGATGATGTTCGACGAGCAGGAACTGCAGGCGCTCGTGTTCGGCGCCGATGTCGCCAAATCGTGGGGTGACGTGCAGATGGGTCGCGCCGCGGATCGAATCCTGGCGAAGGTCGATGCGGTGCTGCCGGAACGCTTGCGGCCGCAGCTGAACTCGCAGCGCCTCGTCGTGCCCGACGTGCGGATGTCGGAGTCGACCACGCAGATGCTCGGCGAGGTACGCGACGCCATCAATCGCAAGATGCGCGTGTTCCTCGAATACCGCGACGCTGACAGCGAAGCGACGGAACGCATCGTATGGCCGTTGGCGTTGGCGTACTGGGGCATGAGCTGGACGCTGGGTGCGTGGTGCGAGTTGCGCCAGGACTTCCGCAACTTCCGCGTCGATCGCATTGCGGGCACACGCGAACTGCGCTCCAGGTTTCCCGATGAGCCCGGCAAGCGCCTCGAGGATTATTTCGCGTCCAAAGCCTGCGCGGGTCGCGAGACTGACAGCGGGAACTCCCGGCAAGCGCGCTAGCGCTCTTTGTGGGAGATTCTATGTTGCTGAGCAAGGCATCTTGAGTCGTGCCGGATCGAAGTCGATCTGTTTGTTGAGTAGGAGGAAGGCGAGTCTGGCGAGCTGTCGCGCGATGACGACGAGGGCGGCGGTTTTCGCGAGACCGCGCTGAGTGAGTGCCTGGTAGCGCGCTTTGAAGTAGCTCTGACAGCGCGCGGCCGCCATGGCAGCGCAGTACAACAGGCGTCGATATTCGCCGTCACCATGTTTGGTGAGTTTGCGTTTACCGATGTGTTTGCCTGAGTCCTTGGCACGCACGTCGAGGCCGAGATAGGCGACGAACGGATCGTGGTGGACGAAGTGGCCGGAGTGATAGGCGAGCAGCAGTGCATAGCTCGAGAGTGGACCGAAGCCCGGAACGGCGTTGAGCCGTGCGAGCTCGTCGCTCCAGCCGAGTTCGCCGCTCAAGGTCTTCAGTTGCCGATCGATGAGTGCGATGGCGCGGCGATGCTGCAGCGCCAAGGTCCGTTCGATGGTTCGCAAGATCGGCACATCACGGAAGCTCTGGCGTCGTTGTTCGTTCTGTTTCACAAGCAAGGCGCGGCGCTTGAGCAGTTGCGCGAACTGCGTGAGCTTGGGTGACTTGGGTTGATAAACGCGCAGAGAGTCGCGTTCGCGGGCGAGGTAGCGTGCCAACAGTTGGGCATCGATCGGGTCGCTGCGCATGCGCTGCCGAATCGCTGCCGCATAGTGCTTCAACTCGTAGCCGCTGATCAGATAGACAAACAAGCCGCGCCGGCGCGCGCGTGCCACGAGCAACTCGTGATAGCGGTTGGTGGCTTCGACTGCGATCGCGGCACTGCGATACGGCTTCAAGAATGCATCGATGGCTGCTTGTGTATTGCCGATCCGCGTCACCGCGGGCTCGCCGAAGCGATTCAGATCGAGCCAATCTTTCGATACGTCAGCACCCAGGATGACCGGGTCAGTTGTTGCGTTCATACTCGTCTCCGGTTCGTTAAGGACCACGTGCCGGGACTCACCGGGCGCAAGCTTGTGGATACGCCGTGCGGGCATGATTCCTCATCGGCGCTCAATGGTGAGGGGTGGGGACGATGTCTCCCACGGTCCGTACCTTCATGGTCGGAAGCGATTGACCAGTCCCTCCCACCCGGCGCTCTTCATCTTCCAGATTCAGAGCACCAATGAACATACAAGCACCAATGAACATACAAGCGATCTCCCGATCGCCATCTTTCGCCGCGACCATCGCGGTCTGGAGACCGCTCCCACAATGTCGCCGGCATCAGGTCTCGAACCACCCGGTGGGCGAATTCGGCGACGTGCGCGTGTCGATCGGCGACGGTGACGGTGCCGCCCAGCGCACCGCATTGCACAGCACGCGGTGAATCACCGGGTCGTGGTAGATCGGATACGTTTCGTGGCCGGGACTGAAATAGAACACACGTCCCTTGCCGCGCCGGAAACAACAACCGCTGCGAAATACCTCGCCACCCGAGAAACTGCTGATGAAAACGACTTCGTCGGGGGGCGGGATGTCAAAATACTCGCCGTACATTTCGTGCGTCGCGAGCACGATCGGGTGCGGCACGCCGGCCGCGATCGGATGTTGCGGCGCCACGGTCCAGATCAATTCACGGTCCTCCGCCTCGCGCCAGCGCAGATTGCAGCGTGTGCCCATCAAGCGGCGAAAGATTTTCGACAGATGCGCCGAATGCAGCACGATCAAACCCATGCCGTCGAGCACACGTTGCGCAACCGCCTCGACGACGGCGTCGGCGACTTTGTCGTGCGCGAGGTGGCCCCACCACAGCAGCACGTCGGTCGCAGCGAGGCGGGCCGTGTCGAGGCCGTGCTGCGGTTGGTCCAGTGTCGCGGTTGAGATTTCGTTGCCCGGCAAGCCCTGCGCGAGCGCTCGCGCGATCGCGTTGTGCATGCCGTCGGGATAGATCGCCGCTACCGCCGGATTCTTGCGCTCGTGAACGTTCTCACCCCATACGGTGATGTGCATTGGTCCTCCCGTCACTCATCCAGCCAGCGATCCTGCCAACCGTCCGGCGGCTGTCGCTGCGCGAACGGCCACTGCGCGCCGAACCTGTCGAGATAGACGACGTCGGCGACCGGCTTGCGGCCCACCGGTCCGTGCCGATCGGTCGGGTAGCCGATCGGCAACAGGCAATAGATCTGATTGTTGTCGGGGACCCGCAGCAGCGCGCGCAACTGCGGTTCGTACGACAGCGGAAAGTTGAACACCGATCCGCCGAGGCCGAGCGCGCGCGCGGCCAGCAACAGGTTCTGCACCGCCGGGAATGTGCTGCCGCCGGGCGTGCCGTGGCGGCCTTTCAGGCCGAGCACCGCGACGACGACGGGACACTGTGCCAGGTGATGCACGAGATGTTCGACGCTACGCAGCGACAATCGCTGCGCGCGCGGTAGCTCATCGATCGCGCTCCCTTTTTCGCTGGAGTGCCGATCCGCGTAGCGCGCGATGTAGCGTTGCCACGGCGTTTGCGACCATTCCTGCATTTTGGCTTTGACGGCCGCGTCGCGAATGATCACGAAGCGCCAGTCCTGCGCGTTTTGTCCGGACGGCGCGCGAATCGCGGCGTCGAACAGCTGGAACAGCACGTCGTCCGCGACCGGGTCGGTCTTGAACCGCCGTAGCGCGCGCGTCGTATACAGCGTCTCGAAGAGCCCGGGCCGCTCGCTCACGCGCGGCCGCTCCCAACGACGCCGATGAGCTGCGCGGCACCGTCGCCGCGTTGGATCGCAGGCACGTAGGTCGCAAGGCGCGCGTTGGTTGCCGGATCGGTGAGATCGATCGCGCGGCCCTCTTCGGCCGACAGATATGCGGCCATCGTCAACCGCACGATCTCGCGGCCGTAGTCCCAGTCGAGCAACGCCGAACGACCCTGCGCGAACGCGCGCACCGCGTCGGTGTTCTCATCGACGTAGCCGTAGAGATCCGGCTCGTTCGGCTGCACCGCGAGCAGCCCTTGGCTCGCCGTCGATTTTTCGAGCGCGAGCTCGGCATCGGCTGCACCCGCCGCGGCCGCATCGCCGATGAAGATCTCGAGCGGCGAACGCAGGCTGTTGGCTTCGAGCGCGTAACCCGGCCCGAGGCCATCGAGCAACAACCGCAGCCCCTGTTTGTCGTACATCCACGACACGGTGAATTGCCCCTGCACGCGCTGCTGCGTTTCCGGATTCAGGTAAGTGACGATGCCGCTCGCAAAATCTTCAGCCGGCGTCTTCGCATAATCGACGCCGTGCTTCGCACGCAGTTGCTCGCGGTAACGCGGCAGCCCCCATTTCAACAACGCGACCTGCGCCGTGACCGATTGCGGCACGAGAAACGTCGGTGGTTTCCCCGGCGGCGTCAGCGCGTACCACGACAGCGCGATCGAATGACAGCCCATATCCGACAACACGCCGCCGCCCTGCTGCGTCGGATCCCAGAACCACGCGTTGTGCGGACCGCCGTGTTCCTCTGCCGCGCGCGTCAGCGCCAGCGGTCCCATCGCACCGATGACGCCGCGCAATTGCGTCAGCGCAGTCTGCACCGATTTCATGTGGATCTGATTCTCGAAATAGGCGGTCGGCGCGCCGATCGTCCGCGCGAGCGCGATCACTTGATCGGCTTCGGCGAGATTGCGCGCGAGCGGTTTTTCGATGATGAGACCTTTCAGCCGCGCACCCGCCGCCACCGCAGCGGCCGCTTCCTCGAGTGCTGCGACGCGCGTGAAATTCGGTCCGAAAAACGCCAGCACGTCGACGGCGTGCGCCATCGCGCCGATGTTGGGATAGATCACGCCGGCGCCGAGGTCGTGCTCACGGACAAATCGTGCGAGCCGCTCGGGCGGCGATCGGGAGACGAGTCCGGCGACCTCGACGCCGCGCACGTTCGTCAACGCGCGCAGCTGGAATTCGGTGATGAAGCCGCCGCCGATGATGCCGTAGCGTAGTGTCACGATGTCCTCAATCCGTCAACACGTCGTCTTCGAGTCCAGCCGCCAACGGTTCCGGTCGGGGGCAGGTCGTTGCGAGATCAACGTGGGTCCCCGATGCGGATGCTCGAATCGAACTCTCCATCAGGTCGAGTACGTGCAGCGAAAGCTCGCCGGATGCGCGGTGCGCCCGCTTGAGTTGTATGCCGCGCACCATGTCGGCGAGTCCGATTCCGCGGCTCTGCTTCGCATTTGCGTGCGTCAGCGGCACATCGTGCCATTCATCGCGGAAGTTGCGCTTGATCTGCACGGGTCCGCCGAACGTATTCGGATCCGGCATCGCGAGCGTGCCTTCGGTCCCGTAAATTTCAAGGTATCGATAGCGCGACGCCTGTACGTCGAAGCTCGTCACGAGCGTCGCGATCGGTCCTGCGCTGAAGTCGACGACGCTCGCGACGTGCGTCGGCACCTCGACCCGCATCTTCTGCCCTTTCAAAGGCTCGCTGCCGATCGTGCGCTCGGGGTGCGTGATCCGCGCCGAACTCGTAATCCGCCGTGCCGGGCCGAGCAGCGCGACGAGCGCGGTGAAATAGTACGGACCCATATCGAACAGCGGGCCCGCGCCGCGCTCGTAGAAGATCTGCGGTCGTGGGTGCCAGCCCTCGGGTCCCGGTGACAGCATGAACCCGTTGGCGGCCACCGGTTCACCGATCGCGCCCGCATCGATCAGCCCGCGGCAGGTTTGCAAGCCGGCGCCGAGAAACGTGTCGGGCGCGCAG